>DAIEML010000100.1 GCA_027349615.1 Ignavibacteriales bacterium
ATAAAGAAGCAACACTAGTATCAACAAAAAGTTTTCCTGTAGCAAAAATTATAATAGTAGTAATTAAAACTCGAATTATAGCAATATAATAAGTTAAACCATGTGCTACAAGAACCGAATTAAAATTCCCATCTCCTTTTAAAAGGAATTTTACAAATAGATAATAAATACCAGAAATAATAAAGAAGACAATAAATCCGCCAATGAAAATTCCGACGACAATAAAAACCATTTGCAAGGCACCAAAATTTTCCATTCTATCTTGCATTGCATTCAATTGTTGAGTTTCTTGATCTTGAGTCATCTTTTTTTCTGCAACAGCTTTATCTAAATTCTTTTGCATTTTGCTCATTTGCATTTCAACAATTTGAGAATGAATTGCTTTGTTGCTGTTAATTAGAATTTGAGTAACAGCAATTACCAAGAATGCTATTAGTACCGGTAAAAACCAATCGATTGTTTTTGTCGGATATTTAGCAATCTTTTCATAAGTGCTAGTTGGTTCACTAAATACGCCGATCATTTTATCCGAATGTCCGAGTTCATCTTCCGATTGAACATCATTAACATCGGATGAATTTGTAGGTTCCGTAAAATTATCCATGCATCACTCCTTTTTATTTTTTTTAAGAAATGCTTTGAAAAAATTATTTATAGTTTGAACAAAACGCAATAAAAAAATTGTTAAATAATTCTTTCTATTGTTTTGAAATATTTTTTTATGGAATTTTGAATAAAGAAATAAAATTACATTCTTTTGAAATATTGGCCGGACACAATTTAGCCAACAATTCAATGGTACATACCTTAAACTAAAAAGGAAATTATGAAAACTATAATAGAACCATTTAAAATTAAATCCGTTGAGCCTATTAAGTTTACAACAAAAGAAGAAAGAATTAAATTAATTAAGGATGCGGGATATAATCCATTTATGCTTCGCGCAGATGATGTTTTAATTGATCTTCTAACTGATAGCGGAACTTCTGCCATGAGTTCCAGACAATGGGCTGGAATTATGGATGGAGATGAATCTTACGCGGGCTCAAAAAGTTTTTATCGGTTTGAAGAAACTGTTAGAAAGATAACCGGACTTAAATTTATCATTCCAACTCATCAAGGAAGAGCGGCAGAAAAAATTCTATTTTCAGTTGTTGGTGGGAAAGGAAAATTTATTCCAAATAATACACATTTCGATACAACTCGTGCAAACGTTGAATTCACCGGAGCCGAAGCAGTTGACTTATTAAACGAAACAGGCAAGCATCCAGAAATTCGAGCTGACTTCAAAGGAAATATGGACGTTAAAAAACTCGAAGAATTTATTAATAAAACAGGCAAAGAAAACATCCCGCTTTGCATGATAACAGTTACAAACAATTCCGGAGGCGGCCAGCCTGTTTCAATGCAAAATATTAAAGAAGTAAAACAAATTTGTAAAAAATATAATATTCCTCTTTTCATCGATGCTTGCCGCTTTGCTGAAAATGCTTACTTTATTAAAAAGAGAGAACCTGGATATTCTAATAAATCTGTTTTAGAAATTGCTCAAGAAATGTTTTCATATGCGGATGGCGTTACAATGAGTGCTAAGAAAGATGCTTTAGTAAACATCGGCGGATTTCTTGCTTTGAATGATGATAACATTGCCCAGCAGTGCAGAAATTTACTAATTGTTACCGAAGGATTTCCGACATACGGTGGACTTGCCGGCAGAGATCTGGAAGCAGTTGCTCAAGGTTTAGAAGAAATTCTTGATGAACATTATCTTCAATATAGAATTAGAAGCATTGAATATCTTGGTGAGAAATTAGTCGCATATGGAATTCCGATTATTGAACCGCCTGGCGGACACGCAATTTACCTTGATGCAAAAAGATTCCTTCCTAATATTCCAGCTGAAAATTTTCCTGGGCAAGCAATAGTTTGTGAGCTTTATATTGAAGGCGGAATAAGATCTGTTGAAATTGGGAGTGTAATGTTTGGGAAATATGATAATTATGGTAAATTAATTCCGCCACCGATGGAATTAGTTCGCTTGGCAATTCCGCGAAGAGTTTATACACAAAGCCACATAGATTATGTTTTTGAAATTATTTCCGAAGTGTTCAAAAAACGAAATTCATTAAAAGGATACAAAATAGTTTATGAAGCACCAATGCTAAGGCATTTCACTGCTCAATTTGAACCATTAGTTTAGACAAAAATGATTAAGCCTATATTTACATATTCGAATAACAAACAAATTTGGCGACTTCTGCTTACTGAAAAAAATAGATTAATTATTGAAGAACGCGATCTAAATAATAAAGAAGTTTTCTTCAATTGTGTTGAAGTTGAATCTGGTAAAAAAATTTTCTCAAACTTTCAGTTTGAGGAAAAATACTGGGCTGGAATAGAAGCAATTCACAATGAAATAATTTTCTTTCATAAGTTTATCAACAGAGATATGCCCGACCACATGGGCATTTTTGCGTTTGATATAAATACAAAAAAAATTTTGTGGAAGAATGATGATTTAATATTTCTCTTCATTTTGCAAGGAAAAGTTTTTTGCTATAAAAACAAATTCGATTCTAGAGAATTTTTTTCGTTGGATTTTAAAACCGGAAATTTAGTTGAAGAATTAGGTGAAGATTCAAAAACTATTAATTTATTCAGAGAACAATCTTACAACTCAAATAATTATAATGGCTATTTTTTCCCAACATCATTCAATTCGTTAAATAATGATCTAACCCCGTACAATAAATTATTAAATGAGTTAAAGGAAAATTATACAATTGCCGGAAGCATAGATTATATCGAAATAGATAATCTATTATTTTTTAATTTTCACGAAGTTCAATCCGATGGAACATTAACTAATAGATTTAAAGCAATTGAATATTTGACCAAAAATGTTATTTTAGAAGAAGTATTAAACACAAAAACAAAATCGTTTATTCCGGACTCCTTTTTTATTAAAGATAATTTCGTTTTTTTACTAATTGAAAAAACGAAATTGAAGGTTTACTCGATAAAAAATAATTAGAAAGAATTTTATGGAGTTATCTGAAGAGACGAAAGGTATCTTAATGCTTGCAGCAAGAGATGCTATTCAATCTTTATTCAGTGAAAAAAGACCTCCAGTAATTGATTATACTTTTTATCCCGAATTGCTGAAAGATGGTTATGGAGTTTTTGTTACTATTATTGTTAATGATCAATTAAGAGGATGCATCGGTTATATAACTTCAACTATGTCGTTGTTCGACACTGTTTGTGATTCGGCAATTCAAGCTGCCTCAAATGATCCTAGATTCTATCCAATTTCTGAAGATGAATTATCATCCTCTAACATTGAAATTTCAGTTCTTTCTCCTTTAATGGAGATTACAAATTATGATCAAATTCAGATTGGTAAACATGGATTAGTTTTGGAAGATGATTATTATCGAGCAATTCTTTTACCGCAAGTTGCGGTTGATAGTAATTATGATGTTGACCAATTTCTTACAGCTTTATGTGAAAAAGCTGGAATTGAACCATACGCGTGGAGAACTGATCCATTAAATATTAAAGTATTTACAGCTTCTATTTTCTCTGAGTTGGGAAGTCGGAGAAGAACTTATGAACGATATTAGAAAACCAGTTGTAGCTGGATTTTTTTACCCCGCAAATCCAAATCAACTAAAAAGCCAAATTGATAATTATTTAAACCTCACTAATTATAACATCGATCTTCAAAATATTTTTGGTCTTGTTGTTCCACACGCTGGAATTGCTTATTCCGGAAAGACTGCAGGATATGCTTATAAGCTTCTTCAAAATACCGATTATAAAACATTCATAATTATTTCTCCAAGTCACCGAGAATATTTTTCTGGAATATCAATTTGCAAAAGTGACGGATTCGAAACTCCTTTGGGAACTGTTCCGGTGAATACTGATTTATCTGAAATTATTGCCTCTCAAAGCGAATTAATTTTTATTAGTTCTCAGGGCCACAGACAAGAACATGCGATAGAAGTTCAGCTTCCATTCTTGCAAGAAGCAAAAGAAGATTTTGACATTGTACCAATTGTAATGGGAGATCAAAGTCAATTATATGTGGAAGAATTAAGCTCAATACTTGCTGAAGTTGTTGATGATAAAACTGTAATTATTGCAAGTTCTGATCTTTCACATTATCATTCAAAACACGAAGCTTATAGCTTAGATTCGATTGTAGAAAAAAGAATAATAGATTTTGATTATAAAAGATTTCAGTCTGATTTGGAAAATAATATTTGTGAAGCATGCGGCGGCGGTCCTATTTTGGCCATGCTGAAAGCTGCTGCTTTGCGAGATAGGAAAAAATCTATAATTCTAAATCGAAGTGATTCCGGCGATACTTCTGGAGATTACGCCGAAGTTGTTGGATATATTTCTGCCGCGATTTATGGGGATTTTTAATTGAATAAAAAAAATAATATCGCAATAATCGGTGCCGGGAAAATTTCTTATTCACTAACTTCCGCACTTATTAAAGCAGGATATAAAATATCGGTAATAATTAGCAAAAGAGAAAAATCAGCTGAAAGTTTGGCAAAAAAGTTTCAGATAAAAAAATTTTCTAACAATTTAGAAGATATTTCGTTCAAAAGCGGAATTTTTTTCCTTGCGGTTCCGGATGCTCAAATTAGAATTTTAGCAAATGAATTATCAAAACTTCATTTCAATTTTTCAAATTCAATTTTCATTCATCTTTCGGGCGCGCTGAACATTTCAGAATTAAAATCCTTAAAAAATAAAAATGCAAAAACAGCTTCATTTCATATTATGCAGACATTTCCGTTTAAAAAAATTATAAATATCAAAAATTTTTATGCTGCTATAGAGACCAATGATAATGATGCAAAAAAATTTTTATTTGATATATCTAACAAACTTTTTTTACAGTCATTTGAAATAAAAAGCTCGGAAAAAACTTTATATCATTTAGCAGGAACTTTTGCGTCAAATTTTTTAGTTGGTAATATTTTTAATTCAGAATTATTATTACGATTTGGAGTTAAAAAGAATATAATATTTTATGATGCTGTAAAACCAATCATTCAATCAACTTTAGAAAACATTAAAAATTTTGGAGTCGCCGATGCATTATCTGGACCGGTTGAAAGAGGCGATATTCACACAATAAAGATGCATTTAGTTTCTCTTAAAAAAAGAAATCGGATTTTATATTTTACCTATATAATTCAGTCGCTTAATCTTCTAGAAATAGTAAAAATAAAAAGGAGCAAATTGAGCGAAAATCATATTAAGATAAAAAATCTTTTAGAAGAAAAATTGAAAGATATTTAATTGGATAACTGAAAAAATTGAAATGTGAGCCTTACATAAGCTTACCAAAAGATTCCTTCCTTTTTACTATATTTGTACTCATTTTTGCAATTTAATTTTGGAGGATTTGATCATCGAAAAGCAGAAAAATAACCCGAATGATGTTGTTGAAAAAATAGTTTCTCTTGCTAAGCGAAGAGGTTTTGTTTTTCAGTCTAGTGAAATTTATGGAGGCTTAAATGGCTGCTGGGATTACGGTCCACTTGGAGTTGAGCTTCTAAAAAATATTAAAGAAGAATGGTGGAAGTTCATGACTTACCGCGAAAACATCGAAGGCATTGATGCTGCAATTCTTATGCATCCAAAAGTTTGGGAAGCTTCCGGACACGTAGAAAACTTTACTGATCCAATGGTAGACTGCAAGCAGTGCAAATCTCGATTTAGAGTTGATGTACTTGGTGATTCGATTAATGAAAAGAAACAGAAAAAAATATTAGAAGCGGTTCAAGAAAAAATTAAGTTGGATAATATTCTTATTGAAAAGTATCAATCAACTTTAGAAAAAGTTGAAAACCCTTTTACTGCACTTTTGGAAAGTTTAGATTTTAGTAAGCTTCTTTTAGATGAAATAAATTGCCCTCAATGCGGTAACAAAAATACTTTTACACAAGCGCGGCAATTTAATTTAATGTTCAAAACATTCGTCGGTCCGCTTGAAGATTCAAGTGCCGTTGTATATTTACGACCTGAAACTGCCCAAGGCATTTATGTAAATTTTTTGAATGTTCAAGGATCATCCCGCCAAAAGCTTCCGTTTGGAATTGCACAAATAGGCAAAGCTTTTAGAAATGAAATCAACACAAAGAATTTTCTTTTTAGAACCAGAGAGTTTGAACAAATGGAAATGCAATTTTTCGTTAAACCTGGTGAAGATAAAACATGGTATGACTATTGGAAAAACGAACGGCTCAATTGGTTTTATTCTCTCGGCATGACAAATGGAAAACTTCGATATCATGATCATCCTTATAACAAGCTTGCACATTATGCAAAAGAAGCAACTGACATTGAATATGAATTCCCTTTCGGTTGGGGAGAAATTGAAGGAATTCATAATAGAACAAATTATGATTTGAACCGGCATGAACAATTCTCTGGAAAGTCGATGAAATATTTTGATGAAGAATCAAAAGAGAAATTCATTCCTTTTATAATTGAAACTTCAGCGGGAGCCAGCAGATCATTTATGGCATTCTTCATTGATGCTTACTACGAAGAAGAGGTAAAAGGCGAAATAAGATCTGTTTTAAGATTCAATCCGCGCCTGGCACCAATAAAAGCGGCCATCTTCCCTCTCGTAAATAAAGATGGAATGCCGGAGATAGCTTTGCAGATTGAAAAAGATTTAAGAAAAAATTTAAAAGTATTTTATGATGATAAAGGTGCGGTCGGAAGAAGATACCGACGCCAGGATGAAGCCGGAACTCCTTTCTGCATTACGGTTGACACACAAACTTTAAGTGATCAAACAGTAACGATACGAGAAAGAGATTCAATGGAACAAGTGCGAATTTCATATGATAAAATTTTATCTTATTTGTTAGAGAAAATTTCTAAATCCTAATTTTAAGAGAATAGATTGAAAAATTTCTTTTTGATATTATTTGTCTCAATTAGTTTTATTTCAATTTATCCGCAAAACGCAAAAACATTTTCTCAGCCTCCAAGTTTTGATTCAACGATTGTTAAAGGTATAAGACAAATTTATGCAATTAAATTTGCCGATGCTGAAAAAACTTTTAAAGGATTGATAGCTGACTATCCCAACAAACCTCAAGGCAGATTTTTTCTTGCGATGATTGACTGGTGGAAGATTATGCTCGATCCGGATAATGAATCTTATGATGAAATTTTTTTTCAGAAACTTGAAGATGTAATTTATCAATGCGATCAAATATTAAAAATAGATCCCGATAACGAAGAAGCTCTTTTTTTTAAAGGCGGCTCAATAGGATTTCGCGGAAGATTGAGAGCCTATCGCGACAGCTGGCTTAAAGCTGCTGACGACGGCAGGCTTGCTTTGCCAATAGTTGAGAAAGCTTCCAAACTTAATCCGAAAAATGTTGATGTGCAGCTTGGGTTTGGAATTTATAATTATTATGCTTCTGTAATTCCAGACGAATTCCCTCTCATTAAACCTTTAATGATTTTCTTTCCATCCGGCGATAAGAAAAAAGGAATTGCCGAGTTAACTAATGTTGCAATAAACGGAATGTATGCAAAATTTGAAGCTAGATATTTTTTGATGACATTATATTTTAGTTATGAAAATAATCCTTTTAAAGCTGATGAATGGGCACAAATGTTAGTCAAAGATTTTCCAGATAATCCTGTTTTTGAAAGATGGCTAGGAAGAATAAAAGCTCGAGAAGGAAATTATTTCGCCTCAGATTCAATATTTAAAGATGTTCTTTCTAAAGCCGCAAAGAACACTATAGGTTACAATTTGCTGAGCGTAAAACGAGAGGCTACTTATTACATCGGTTTTGAATATAGGTTGATGAAAAATCTAGATTCGGCGAAAGTTTATTTTGATCTGTGTGCTAAATATTCTTTAGAATTGGATAAAAAAGAGCCTTCGGGTTTTTTGATCAACTCTTATTTGTACCTTGGAATGATCAATGATGAATGGGGAAACAGGCCGGTCGCAGTCAATTATTACAAACAAATTCTTGATTTAAAAGAATATAAAAATTCTCATTCAATAGCAGAAGAATATTTGAAAACTCCTTATCGAAAATAACTTTTCCGGTTTGAAAACAATTGAAAAAGTAAGTTATAGATTTGTTGAAACGCTAATTCTATGTATTG
>DAIEML010000101.1 GCA_027349615.1 Ignavibacteriales bacterium
TGATTTATCAACTGACAATCCAATCGATTTAACTCGCTATCAGGTAATTAATAATTATATGGGAAGAGCCGGATTGATTAACAGCGGCGGCGCATCAGGCGACAACGATTTTGCAGAAGCTGCAAAAACAGCTGTCATCAATAAAAGAGCCGGCGGTATGGGATTGATTTCCGGAAGAAAAGCTTTCCAGCGGCCAATGGCTGAAGGTGTAAAACTGTTAAATACAATTCAGGATGTTTATCTTGCAAAAGAAATAACTGTTGCATAAAAAAATTGTGAAATACAGTTTTAAATACTTCTCAATTTAATTAAATGCCCCGTAAATGTTCGGGGCATTTTTTATTTTTTAAGACCTCTGAGATAATCTGCAATATTGCCTAAAACTTTCACATCAATATTATTGAATGAAGGCATCATTATGTTTGGATATTTTGCTTTGAAATCCTGAAATCGTTTTGTGCTCATGTATGAATTAGGATTTCGCAAATAATTTATTAATCCGTCTCTAGACCAATTCTCTTTTACATTATGAAGGTCCGGCGCCATTTTAGTTCCTGACAGATCACTACCGTGGCAGCCTGTGCAGCCAAGGCTTGCAATTAATTGTTGCGGAGTTTTTGCCTGTGCAGATTGATCTGTCTGTGGCATCGTGCTTGGAGGATTTCCTTTTACTTGTTCATCAGATCTATTTGTATTTTTTTCCAGAAAGAATAATAAGAAGAATAATACAAGAACTGCAGCAATCCAAATTTGAGGTTTAGTCATTGTTGTCCAAAATTTTTATTCTATAAAAAATCCAAAATAAATTATATCCAAAAATAAAGAATAACAATGACATAAATAAAACAAAAAATAACCATCACGAATAATGCAATTAATCAATTTTAAATGAAGCGTTAACTACTGCAGTTATTTCTTTATCAATTGAGCTAATATCATTGATTCCATAATCAGCAACCTGATTAGAATATTGTGGAGTAATTTGAAGAACTCCCATCCTCGCACTTTTCATTGCACCAAGACTTCTTCCAGTTGCATAAGCAATTTTTTCTGCTCGTATCATTGCATCTTTTGCGGCTTCTGCCTGCATATCAATTTTTAATTGAGCTAATTTTGTATAATAATATTCCGGAGGATTAACATTAAAATTGACACCTTTCTCAATTACCGACGCAACGTCAATTGCAAGCTGTTTTATTTTATTTACGTCGTTCGAATGAATTTCAACTTGCTGATTGTATGTGTATCCTTTTATATTTTGCGTTTGATAACCATTTGCGCCAACTTCGTAAATTGGAAAATGTGTTATTGCAGAAAGTTCAACTTTATCTTTTGAAAATCCTTTTGAAGCCAAATATTGAAGAAGTGCGGGCTTTTCATTTTCTAATTCTTTATAAGCAGCTTCAGCAGTTGCGGATTGAGTTGTAAGTGTTCCTTTTAAAATTGCAAGATCAGAAATAATTTGCTTTGAAGCCGATCCGGTGACAGTTATTGTTTGGCTTGAACTGTAATTCGATTTCCATGTCATCGCTAAAATAATTACTCCAATTAAAAAAATAACTCCACCAATTGAAACTGGAACGATTAAATTATTATTATTCATATTAAAATAGTTTTTGTGATTGGAATTAGTTTATATCAACATATTGAAAACAGAATTCATTCACAACTAATTGTTATCGAAGTTCACTTTATTTCTGAATCTAAATTTTTATATTGAATCAAAAAATTTTGTATGAAAAACCCCAATCGTTTATTAAAAGAACAAAGTCCATATTTGCTTCAGCATTCCTATAACCCGGTTGATTGGTTTCCTTGGTGCAGCGAAGCTTTTGAAAAAGCAGGTAAGGAAGATAAGCCGATATTTTTATCGATTGGATATTCAACTTGCCATTGGTGCCATGTGATGGAAAAAGAATCTTTTGAAGATGATGAAGTTGCAAAACTGATGAATGAGATTTTTGTTTCAATTAAAGTTGATAGAGAAGAAAGACCGGACGTAGATGGAATTTATATGACCATTTGTCAAATGCTTACCGGAAGCGGCGGTTGGCCGCTATCAATAATAATGACTCCGGATAAAAAACCATTTTTTGCCGGAACATATTTTCCTAAGGAAAGCCGATTCGGGAGAATAGGAATGCTTGAACTTATTACACGTATTGATGAATTATGGAAATCAAAACGCAAAGAAATAAATTCATCTGCTGACGAAATATTCTCTGGATTGAGGAATAATTCTTCTAATCAAAACAAGATTGAAATCGATGAAAAAATTTTCGACAAAGCTTTCAATGAATTTAATTCTAAATTCGATTTTCAATTTGGCGGATTTGGAAACGCTCTTAAGTTTCCTACGCCGCATAATTTTTTGTTTCTTTTGAGATACTGGAAGAGGACAAAAAATCCTGTCGCTTTAAATATTGTAGAAATTTCTTTGCAAAAAATGCGTGCCGGCGGAATATTTGATCAAGTTGGATTCGGCTTTCACCGTTATTCTACCGACAAGCAATGGCTTGTTCCGCATTTTGAAAAAATGCTTTATGATCAAGCTTTACTAGCGATGGCATATATTGAAACTTACCAAGCAACTAGAAAAGATTTTTATAAAAAAACTGCGGAAGAAATTTTTACTTATGTTTTAAGAGATATGACTTCAGATGAAGGTGCATTTTTTTCAGCTGAAGATGCTGACAGCGAAGGCGAAGAAGGCAAATTTTATTTATGGAGTGAAGAAGATATTAATTCAATTCTTAAAGAAGATTCTGATCTATTTATAAATTTATTTGGAATTGAAAAAAACGGCAACTGGATTGATCAAACTCGCGGTGAGCGAAATGGAACAAACATTCTTCACTTAAAAAAAAATCCGGATAATATTGCTGCGGAATTTAATTTATCAATTGAAGAATTGAAGTTAAAAATTGAGAAGACAAGGAATAGAATTTTTGATCATAGAGAAAATAGAATTCATCCTTTTAAGGATGACAAAATTTTAACTGACTGGAATGGATTAATGATTTCGGCTTTAGCAATGGCTTCTCGAACTTTTAATAACGAGGAATATTTATCTGCAGCTGAATTAGCTATGAAGTTTATATTAACAAAAATGAAAACGAATGAAGGAAAATTTCTTCACCGATTTCGAAATGGTGAAGCGAGTATTGATGGAAATATCGATGATTATGCCTTTGTCATTTCAGCTTTAATTGAACTTTATGAATCTTCCTTCAATTCAGATTATTTAAAAAGCGCATTTGAATTGAATGAAATAATGTTAAAACATTTTTGGGATAATAGCTCTGGCGGTTTCTTTTTTACAAGAGATGATTCGGAAGAACTTCTGTTCAGGCAAAAAGAAATTTATGACGGCGCAATACCGTCGGGAAATTCTATTGCAGTTTTAAATTTGCTGAAGTTGTCAAAAATTTCGGGCAATACTGAATTGACAGACAAAGCTTCACAGATCATACAAAACTTTTCTACTCAAATAATTTCCTCACCGTCATCTTTTTCGCAAACTTTAAATGGTTTTGATTTTGCGATAGGACCTTCATTTGAAATTGTAATTTCGTGTGAAAATGGTTCAAGCGAATTAAATGAAATTATAGAAACAGTCCATAAAAAATTTCTACCAAATAAAGTTTTATTGTTAAAACTTAAAAAAGATGATGAGTTAAAAACTTTAGCGCCATTTACGGCTGATCAAATTCAAATTGAAAATAAGCCGACAATTTATTTTTGCAGAAATTATCAATGTGGAATGCCAATTACTGATGTTGACGAGTTTAAGAATTTGCTGGAACAAATTTAAATAATTGTAGAAAGTTGTATTTGGGAAATGTAAATTTGCGCAAGCTTTCAGGTTAAATTTTATAGTGTTATTCATATGCTAAATCGATTTTCTTAAAAGGGAATATTAGTGAATCAAGATAATAAACTTATCAGATCGCTTCTTCAGAATGTAAGAGCTGGAAGCAACGCTTCATTTGAACAGCTATATCAAATATATTCCGGTAGAATTTTTACTTTATGCCTAAGACTTTTAGGAAACGTTAGTCTTGCCGAAGTTATGACAAAAAATATTTTTATTTCTGCCCGTGAACAGATATCAATAATAAGAAACGATGTTTCTTTTGGATCATGGATAGTTGGCGTTGCGGTTTTTAAATCCTTAGAAATACTTAGAAATGGTGGAAATAATTTTTCCACAGATGAAAATGTGAAAACAAAAATTGATAAAAAGAATTATTCCTTTTCCGATCTTGAAAATGGATTATTAACCCTTCCAACAAAACAGCGCCTCGTTTTCGTCCTTAATAACTTGGAAAAATATTCAGAAGAAGAAACTGCGGATTTATTATATATCAAATTGGACGAAGTTAAGACACTCTTAAAAGAATCACAAAATAAATTAAATACACTTCAAAATCTTATCCAAATATCGGATGCATCAGCTCGAGTAAATGAGTATCAAACTAACATCATTCCTAACAAGGAAATTTGGAAAGATATTTATTCTGAAATAAATAATTCCCATCAGAATAATAATTCAACCCCAATTCAAAATACAACTGAGCCGCTAGATAATATTGAAATCAATTCATCGCAAATAAAAAAAGAAAAGAAGTTCGGTATATTTAGCTGGAAGAAAAAATAAAATTTTTATTGAACTGAGCTGCATTTAATAAAATACAGCTCAAAAATTATTTTTTATCTTTTAGGCTTGTACATGTGTGTGCTTTGGCCGAAAAATGTTTCAGCGGCTTCCATTATAGTTTCGGAAAGTGTAGGATGAGGATGAATTGTTAATTTAACATCTGTAACGTTAGCTCCCATTTCAATTGCAAGAACAGCTTCTGCAATTAATTCACCGGCACCTGGTCCGCAAATTCCCACCCCGAGAATTCTTTCTGTATCAGGATCAACAATTAATTTTGTAACACCGTCACTTCGATCTAACGTTGTTGCTCTTCCGGAAGCTGCCCAAGGAAATTTTGCTATTTCAAATTTTATATTTTGTTCTCTGGCTTTTGTTTCTGTAATTCCTGCCCAGGCAATTTCCGGGTCAGTAAATACAACAGCCGGAATTGCGCGAGGCTCAAATGCTACTTTATGGCCTGCAATAGCTTCTACAGCAACTCTACCTTCATGTGAAGCTTTGTGAGCTAACATTGGCTCTCCGGCAATATCTCCAATTGCATAAATATTTGGATCATCGGTCTGTAATTGAGCGTTTACTGTTATCCATCCTTTGGTATTAATTTTTACTCCTGTATTTTCAAGTCCCATTCCATTTGTAACTGGTTTACGGCCTATTGACATTAAAACATAATCATAATTTTGTTCTGTAACATTTCCTTCGCCATCTTGAAAGCTAACGTTAATTCCATCTTTTACTTCCTTCAGTGAAAGAACTTTAGAGTTAACCATTACCTTTTGAAATTTCTTTTCAATATTCTTTGCAAGAAACGCAACAAGATCTCTATCAGCCCCTGGAAGCAAGCCAGGCATCATTTCTACAACAGAAACTTTTGTTCCTAATGCGCTATAAACTGAGCCAAGCTCAAGGCCGATGTATCCGCCTCCGATTACTAAAAGTTTCTTAGGAATTTCCGGTAGGTCTAGAGCACTTGTTGAATTTAAAATTCTTTTACTCTCGATAGTTAAAAAAGGAATTGTCGCAATTTCAGAACCAGTTGCAATGATTACTTTTTCAAATTCCAACTCTTCTATTCCGCCTTCAAATTTTTCAATTTTTAATTTTGAAGAACTTATAAAACTTGCTGTCCCTCGTATATAATTAATTTTTCTTTGTTTGGAAACGATTCCCAAACCGTTAGTAAGTTTGTTGACAACACTATTTTTCCAGTCGCGCAATTTATTCAAATCAATTTTTGGTTTTGAAAAATCAATTCCCCAATTTTTTGCTTCTTCAGCTTCATTAATAAGTTTTGCGACATGCAGCAAAGCTTTGGAAGGAATGCATCCGCGGTAAAGACAAACACCACCGGGATTTTTTTCTTTGTCGATTAAGGTAACTTCCATTCCAAGATCAGCGGCTAAAAAGGCTGCTGCATAACCACCCGGTCCTCCGCCAATTACTGTCAATTTTAATTTATTCATTTGTTCATTGTATATTTTTTTATTCTTGAACTTGATCTTACACTTAAACTTACTTACGATCAACCGAGAAAAAGTTCAAGCTCAAGTTTAAGTTCAAGAAGATTAACATGTTTAAGTATTTAGAATTTTTATCCTTCAATTAATATTTTCATCGGCTGCTCAAGAGCTTCGCAAACCCAGCGTAAAAATCTTGCAGCATCAGCTCCGTCAATTATTCTATGATCATATGAAAGCGATAATGGCAGCATTAAACGCGGTTCAAATTTACCTTCATTTAAGATAGGTTCAAATGAACTTCTTGATACTCCAAGTATTGCAACTTCGGGTGAATTTATAATTGGTGTAAACGATGTTCCGCCGATTCCTCCCAAATTTGTAATTGTAAAACAGCCGCCTTGAAGCTCTTCGAGTGAAATTTTTCTTATCCGGGCTTTTTCAGCGATAGAGTTTAATTCAATTGAAAGCTCTATTAAATTTTTTCCATCAACATTCTTAATTACTGGAACAATTAAACCATGTTCCGTATCTACAGCAACGCCAACGTTGAAAAATTTTTTATAAATGATTTCCTTCTTCTCCATATCGATGCTTGAATTAAATTGCGGAAACACTTTAAGAGCTGATGCAACAACTTTAAGAAGAATTGCTGTTACAGTAAGCTTACCGCCGGATTTTTCAATTTTCGGATTAAACGTTTTTCTAACATTTTCAAGTTCGGTTATATCTGCTTTGTCATGCTGAGTAACATGAGGAATTGAAGTCCAAGCATAGCTCAAGTGTTCTGCAGTCTTTGAGCGAATGTTGCTCATCGATTTTTTCTCAACTTCGCCGAATTTAGAAAAATCTGGCAATGACTCTTGTTTAACTCCAAACGCCGGCTGAGCTTCTCTTCCTTCATTAAGCTTCTTTACAAAAGCTTTAACGTCGTCCATTGAAATCCGTCCAGACGGTCCAGAGCCGATGACTTTGTTTATATCAATGCCAAGTTCTCTTGCAATTCTTCTAACAGATGGAGCTGCCGGCGCAGCGCCCTTCAATATCGGCGGCTGCTGATCTCTTTCATAGGGAAGAATAGCTTCTCGTTCACCTTTTGGGATCTGTTTTTCAATTACAATTTCAGTTTTAACTTTTTCTTCTTGATCAATTTTTTGTTGAACGGATTTTTCTCCGATAATGGATGAAGCGCCGGTTCTAATTTTTAAAAGAGTTTGTCCAACTTTAGCTTTTTCACCTGATTTAATTAAAACATCAGTCACTGTTCCGGAAAAAGTTGATGGAACTTCAATCGTAGCTTTATCTGTTTCAATTTCTAAAATGCTTTGATCTTTTTCAATCGAGTCGCCAGGCTTGACTAAAACATTAAGTACATCGGCAGCTTCAATATTTTCGCCTAATTCAGGTAATTTCATTTCAATTATTTGCTCGCTGGCCGGCTGTTGATTTATTGTTGCAGGAGCTGGTTTATTTTCTATAATTGTCTCCTGTTTTTTGATTTCTTTTTTAGGTTCTTCCGCCTTTGTTTCGACTTTTGGAGCTTGATTATTTCCAGCCGAATCAATCTTAATTAATGTTTGTCCAACCTTTACTTTATCTCCGGCTTTAATCAAAACTTCTTGAATTGTTCCGGCTGACGAGGAAGGAACTTCAATTGTAGCTTTGTCTGTTTCAATTTCAATTACACTTTGATCTTTTTCTATTTTATCACCCGGTTTTACAAGAACGCTCAAAACATCGGCTGTTTCAATATTCTCTCCAAGTTCCGGTAATTTAAATTCTATAGCCATTGTAAACCTTGTTTAAAATTTTTATTGTAAAAAATTTATAATCATTCTGCTTGTAAGCAGAGAAGAATTCTAAATTATAAATAAATGGGATTTGGTTTGTTCTGATCAATACCAAAATCCTTAATTGCTTTTTCAACCACAGTATTTTTGATTTTATTTTCAATTGCAAGTGCATGTAGAGCAGCAACTACAATATGTTTAGCATCCACTTCAAAGAAATCACGCAATCCAGTTCTTCCTTCG
>DAIEML010000102.1 GCA_027349615.1 Ignavibacteriales bacterium
CACATCAATTTCAATATGGAATAAGAATAGTAACAAATTCTTGGGGAACATCATCTGCACAATTTGATCCGAATGATCCGGTTAATGT
The DNA here is from genome assembly GCA_027349615.1 of Ignavibacteriales bacterium. Next base: position 89 of record DAIEML010000102.1, read on the forward strand.
TGCAACAAAAAGATGTTATGATAGAGGAATGATTATTACATTTGCTGCTGGCAATGATGGACCTGCAGAAAATACACTCAATCCTTACTCAGTAGCACCATGGGTTATTTCGGTAGCAGCTGGCGATGATAATGGAATGCTTGCAGATTTTTCCTCGAGAGGAGTTAAAGGGCAAACTGGAAATTTTTCAGTTGATGGGCAAACATGGACATATCAAGAGACACCTACTGTTACGGCCCCCGGTGTATTAGTAATATCTTGCCGGGCTTTACTTTCAAATTTAGTAGCAAATGGTTTAACTGATGATACAACAATAGAATTGGCTTATCTACCATATTATACACGTATAAGCGGAACATCGATGGCAACTCCTCATGTTGCTGGAGTAGCTGCATTAATGCTTGAAGCAAATCCTTCGCTTACTCCTGACCAAGTAAAAAATATTATGATTGAAACAGCAACTAATATGCAAGGCAAAGAATCTTGGGAAGTTGGCGCCGGCTATATAAATGCATATGACGCTGTTGAAAAGTCATTTAATTCAGAATTAGAATTCGGCAGCTCATTAAATTACAATAAAAGTTTTAATAGCAGTGTTAATGAAAATATTGTAAGAACGCCTGTAACGATTGATTATAATCCTGTCCCTTCATTGTCTTCAGATAACAACAGCTATACATTCACGGTGCCAAATAATATTTCGGTAATAGGTGCACAAGTTTCCGCAGAAGGATTATTGCAGCAAACCGGGAACACACTCAATTTAATTTTGATAGCTCCAGATGGGACTGAATACAGCTCGGGAGTAAATTTACTTTTTCCTCTTTATTATGATAGATCTGTTTCAGTTACTTCTCCGGCAGCTGGGCAATGGACATTACAAATAAGAGGCTTAAGAGGCTCAACAAGCAATCCAACTAATGGAGCGGCATTACCAGAAACTGTAAATGGAATTATTTCAATGTATAGTCCAGCAGGAACTTCAGGTTTGACTGATATAAGCAGCAATCCATATTCACAATCAATAATATTTGCAGTTAGTAATAGGCTTGTTGATGGCTATCCGGATGGGACATATAAACCAAATAATAATTTAATGAGAATCGATTTAGCAAATTATTTAATGATGGGTGAAAATATCAGACAGTACCAAACATTTAATGGTTCAGATATTTTTTCCGATGTATCTGAAAAACAAGAATTATTTGCAGAATCTGTAACCGCAAAAGGAGCTGCCATAAGAGATTTATTCCAACTTGATAACGGTGTAATGCTTCCCTCTTCTAATGGAACTTTCTCACCAAATGGATATGTTTACAGAGTTGACCTCGCGTATTCATTAGTTCAAAGTTTGGGATTGCAAGATGAAGCAGTTTCATTAAACGATAATACAATAACGGTTCCTTACCGAGATACTTCAATTGTAATAGACGACGCAGATAAAATTCCAGCAAACTTACGAGGATATGTACAAATTGCTTTGAATTTAAATTTGATAAATGCTTACTTTACATTAACACAAGGACCAACGGATTTGCAGCCGACAATTCATGCAACATTTCAACCCTATAAAACAGTTACTAGAGGAGAATTTGCAGTTATTATTACTCGAACATTTAATCAATTTCAGGCACCGCTTGCAAAAGGAAAGAATAATGCCGAACAATTATCGACAAATAATCCAATGACGTTTCAATTAAATCAAAATTATCCAAATCCGTTTAATCCTTCAACTATTATAAAATACTCAGTTCCTAAAGCTAGTTTAGTTAGTATAAAAGTATATGATGAACTTGGAAGAGAAGTAGATAATTTAGTAAATGAAGAAAAGAATCCTGGTAATTATAGTGTTGAATTTAATGCAAGTAATTTTGCAAGCGGGATTTATTTCTACAGAATGATTGCAGGGAACACTATTGAAATAAGAAAAATGATGTTATTGAAATAATATCAATTGAGTAAGGGAGTAGCGTTTTATATTGCTACTCCTCTTTATTACTTGCTTGCTGATTAGATTAAATAATAAGTTGCAATATCCGACTAAAGTAAATAATCTATTTTACTCTGTTACTATATAATAACCTCAAAACCTGTAAAAGTTTTCGAGAATTTTTTTGAATAGCCGCTTAATTTTTAAAATAAAATAGACTAAAAATTATTTTTTTTGACTCATCGAATTATCACTGATTAAAATTCTGTTATTCACTTGCTTGAATTTAAGCATTTAACTTTATCTTAATGAATATTTAAAATGTATTCAATTAAATTTTCTTTAAGAATTTAAAGTAAGATAATCTTCTTTGCTTTTGGTTATTTTATAATTCTTTAGACGAATTGTAACAATATTTAAAAGTTAATTTCTGAATGAAATAATATTTTGACATTTATCTAATTCAAATTATGACAACATTAATATTTTATTTGATGACATAATTGTTACCGCTTCAAACTATCAAATTCTCTAAAACACAATAATTTTTTTCAATACATTAAAAGCACAATTTGTGATATATTCCCTTCTATTTTATCTTAAATAAAATTAGTTTATCTAAAGAATGATTATAATTCACTCCGAATCGCGGATTTTAATAATTAGTTATTAATAATAACTAATCAGAAGTAATGAGTTTGTGTAGTTTGTTTTCATTATTCCAAAATACACACTTCCTGTAATTGATTTTTTTATGGTGCATAGATATTTTTTTTAAGTAATAGTTATTAACCAATAACGGTTAAACTAAATTTTAAAAAATAATTTTTCTATGCTAAAATGAGCATATTAACTCATTAACAATAAAAATAACGGAGAGGAAACGATGCCAAAGAAAGAAGGAGTCCCTATGCCTGGGACTACGAACAAGGAAGGAATCCAATTTTCTGTAAGTTCAAACTTGGAGAATTCGGATGAATCAAGAAGTGAACTTTTACGTCAACTTGTTGCACACTTGCGAGAAAACAGAACTCAATTAAGGCAAGAATGGGCAAGGCGTATCACTGAAGCAAAATTGCTTACAGCAATGAGTCAAGATGAAATTTTTGCTGAAGCAACTACAATTTATGACAACTACGTTGATGCACTTCAATCGGGAACTTTTGAAGCCTTACAAACTTATGCACGTGACCTTTCTGAAAGAATTATCCCAAGAGGAGTTGAAACGCACGAAGTTATAGGAATTGTTCTTCTGCTCCGTGACGTTTTAGCTCGTTCTTTGTTCGCAAAGTATCAGCATGACTTTGCATTGCTGAACAGAATTCTTGATGCTTATGAACCAGCAGCAAACAGAATTGCAAATACTGTTGCCGTAAGTTTCGTTCAAGAAAGAGAAAGAACTATTAGACAGCAGCAGGAAGCAATCAGAGAACTTTCAACTCCGGTTTTGCAAGTTCGAGATAGATTGCTGATCTTACCTATAATTGGTGTTATAGATCCTCAGCGCGCAAGGCAGCTAACCGAACAATTACTTCGTGGAATTAGAACAAACAGAGCGAAGCTGGTAGTTATAGATATCACCGGTGTAGCAGCAATGGACTCAAATGTTGCAAACCACTTAGTTCAAACTGTTGAAGCTTCGCGACTTCTTGGTGCTTCAGTAATTGTAACCGGTCTTTCACCGGAGATTGCGCAAACTCTGGTAACAATTGGAGTTGATTTAACAAAGATGAATACCGTTGGTGATTTACAAGGAGGTATTGAACAAGCAGAAAAATTATTGGGTTATAAAGTTGTACCAGTAAATGAAACAAATAATGATCAGAAATAGGAGTTAATCTGTGGAAGTCCCAATTCTTAAACAGGGCAATCATTTAATAGCTACTATTCAAGCTGCCTTAACAGATGCCGACTTAGTTAAACTACATTATGCATTAGTCGAACAAGTTGGGAAACATAGGTCTAAAGGGGTAATTATTGATGTTACAGCTTTGGATGTAATGGACTCATTTGCAACTAGAACATTACGGTCTTTAGCGCATATGGTTCGTTTAAGAGGAGCAGAAACCGTTATATGCGGAATACAACCTGAGGTTGCATTTACAATGGTACAATTAGGTTTGACACTTGAGGGAATTTCTACTGCACTTGATCTTGAAGAAGGCCTGGCTCTTTTAAATCAAACAGAGAGCAAAAGAGAGGTCTAATTATGAATAATGAGACTTTAGTCGCTATAAGCTCCGTCTCAGACATAATTACTGCAAGGGAGAAAGGCCGCATTATAGGCAAATCAATTGGATTTTCATTAACTGATTTAACAATTATTGCTACAGTAATTTCAGAAGTTGCCCGAAATATTTTGACTTATGCTAAAGAAGGAAGTATAAAACTTATTGAAGTAAGACAAGGTGCAAAACACGGAATCGAAATTATTGCAGAAGATAACGGCCCGGGCATTTCGGATATTTCCTTAGCAATGCAAGATGGTTTTTCAACCAAAAAAGGACTGGGATTAGGATTGCCGGGAGTTCGCCGTTTAATGGATGAATTTGAAATTATTTCCGAATTAAAAAAAGGAACAATAGTAACTATGAGGAAGTGGTTAATTTAATGCCGAAGTCAAAACATTTATCTATAATAGACTTTGGAATTGCTTCCGTCAGTTTACCAGGACAAACTGAATCCGGTGATTTATATTTTGTAAAAGAGACAAAAAATGGCGCTATGATTGGAGTAATTGATGGCCTTGGGCATGGAACGGAAGCTGCAACTGCGGCTAAGCTTGCTGTTGATGTACTAAATTCTCTGTCTGATGTTTCAATAATTGCAGCTGCAAGATTTTGCCATGATAAATTAAGAAACACCCGTGGTGTAGTTATGGCGCTTGTATTAATTAATCCGATAGAAGAAACAATGATTTGGCTTAGCGTAGGAAATGTTGAAGGAATTTTACTCAGAGCAGATTCACATACTTCTCCAATTTATGAAAGCATAATAATGCGGCCTGGTGTAATTGGATTTAGGCTTCCCCCGCTTTATGCATCTGTAGTTCCAATTGCAAAAGGTGATTTATTAATCCTTTCCACTGATGGGATAAAAGATGATTATATTTCTAAAGTTACTGCTGATTTAAAATACAATTATGACCAGATAAATCGATCTGGAGAAAGAGATATAAATGATTTACTTAATGAAGGGATAAAGAGTCAAAAAGAACCTTCATATTCTTCTTTTCAAATTCCATTAAGCGAGCCAACAATTTTTAGAGGTAAATGGAGTGAATTAACTCCGTACTTTATTTCAAACTATATTTGCAGCCGTTTTAACAAAGGATCCGATGACGCATTGGTATTAGCCGCAAAATATCTTGGAAATAATAAATGAATTCATATATACGTTCTAATGATGAATTAATATCCGAATATAATTCTGCAATATTAAATTATATATCCAATAATGGAGAGAGAGAATTACATCGCGCCTACGAATTGGGCAGAAGAGCACTCGACAGTGGTGAGTTAATTATGAATACTGCAAGGATACATTCCGAAATTCTATCAAACATAATTAATAAAACAAATGATCCTGATGAAAGATTAAGAATAATAGCTTCATCTACCGCTTTTTTTACCGAATTTCTCTCCCCTTTCGAAATGACTTTTAGAGGTTTTATAGATGTTGTTTCAAATTTAAAAACTGAAATTTCAATTCGACACCAAACCGAAGAAGCTTTAAAACAAAGCGAGAAATATTATAAGGCATTAATCGAAAATGCTCTAGACATTATAACAATACTTGATCCGAATGGGAATATGATCTATTACAGTTCCGCTGTGGAAAAAGTTTTAGGGTATTCATCGACAGAATTATTAAATAAAAACGCTTTCGCTTTTATACATCCGGACGATGTTGATACCGTTTTAGAAATATTTAACAGCACTGTCAAAACTCCATCACATGTTGAAACTGTTGAATTCAGGTTTCGACATAAAAATGGCGACTGGATAATTCTTGAATCGATTGGGAAAAATTTAGTAAATGATCAGTTCATAAACGGAGTAATCGTAAATTCGAGAGATATTACTGATAGAAGAAACCTTGAAGAGCTAAGAAGAAAATATGAGTTTATAGCAAATGCATCTAAAGAACTAATGGGCTTGATAAATAATAATTATCAGTATGAAGCTGTGAATGAGGCATACTGTTCAGCTTATTCAAAAACTAAAGAAGAGATAATTGGTAAGAAAATGCAGGAGATTGTTGGTGATAAAACTTTTTATGAATCTATCAAAGAACAAATTGATACATGTATTGAAGGCAACGAAAGTATTTATGAAGGATGGTTTAATCTTCCAAATCTTGGGAAAAGATTTTTAGAAATAGCTTATTATCCATATGAAAATCAACGATACAAAATTACAAATGTTGTAATGATAACGCGAGACATAACTGATAGAAAAAATAGAGAAGATATTATTAAGAAAAGCCAAATTCAGTTATCCGAAGCTCAGAAAATTGCTAATATAGGCAGCTGGGAATGGGTGTCTAACTCTGATTTGGTTTCTTGCTCAAATGAAATTTGCAATATTATTGGATTAGAAAAAAATATTGCAGAGATATCATTAAAAGAATTCCTTTCTTTTATTCATCCAGATGATAGAATTGAATTTAATAGAATTCTTGCTGATGCATTAAACAATAATGTTGATTTTATTTTTGTCCACAAGATCATAAGAGCTGATAAATCTATTAGATTTTTACAAACCAGAGGGAAAGTTATACATGATGAATCCGACTCGTACACAAAGATTATTGCTACATGTCAAGATATCACTAAACAAGAATTAACTCAACAAGCAATTAAAGCATCCGAAACTAAATATCGTAGATTATTTGAAACTTCAAAAGAAGGACTTTTACTGCTTGATGCAGCAACTGGAATAATTGTGGATGTTAATCCTTTTATGATAGATTTTCTAGGCTACTCAAAACATAATCTTTTAACCAAACTACTTTGGGAAATTGATGCAGTGAGAAATAATTTTGAAACAGCCGAAGCATTTAAAAATGTCCTAAGTAAAGATTACGTACGGTTTGAAGAGCTTGACTTAAATACTGCTGCTAATAAAAAAGTGAAAATTGAGTTTATAGGAATAACTTATACTGTAAATGAGAGCAAGGTAATTCAATGTCATCTTTGGGATATAACTGAGAGAAGGCAGCTTCAACAAGAACTTCATATCGCAATAAAACAACGCGCAGAAGATTTAAGAAGATTTGCTCAATCAATCCAGCAAGCTCAGGAAGAAGAAAGAAGGAGAATTTCCAGAGAACTTCATGATGATATCTGCCAAAGATTAACAGCATTGAAGTTTCAATTAAATATTTTCGAAGATGCTATAAATGCTAAAAAGAAAATCAGCTTAAGAAAAATGAAATCAGTTAAGACTGAAATAAATAATCTGATAAATGAAGTTAGGAGGATTTCATCAAATTTGCGGCCATCAGCGCTTGATCATTTCGGTCTTGTAACTGCATTAAGATTACTTTGTTCCGGCCTTGAAAAGTTAAACGAAGTGGAAATAAATTTCGAAACTGATATCCCGACATTTCAGCGTTACGATCCGAATGTTGAAATAGCATTATTTAGAATAGCTCAAGAAGCACTTGCTAACTGCATTAAACATGCACAAACAAAATATATAAATTTAAAAATAATAGATAATCAAAATGAACTTAACCTAATGATAAGCGATAACGGTAAAGGATTTAGAAGAGAAGATAAATTTAATTTAACACAAAAAGATGGCGATCACTTCGGTTTGATAAATATGCGTGAGAGAACTGAGTTAATTGGTGGTAAATTTCAACTCGATTCTATTTTAGAAAAAGGAACAAATGTAAATGTAATTGTACCAGTAACAAAATATGAAAAAGATGAAGAAAATTAAAATACTTTTTGCAGATGATCATGGAATTGTAAGAGACGGTTTGCGTTCTCTTTTCAAAAGCGACCCGGAATTTGTTATAGTTGGTGAAGCCGCCGATGGAAATGAAGCCCGCCAATGAACAGCGACGGCCCTTAACAAACCGATTCGAGGGCTGCTCGAATTGCGAGCACC
>DAIEML010000103.1 GCA_027349615.1 Ignavibacteriales bacterium
TATTCGAAAGAATTTTTTCGCATTCGTTATAGATTGAATCGCTGTCGGCTTTATCTTGAATTAATTCCGGAGCCACGTTTTCACCGGCAATAATGTTTGCCATTCCTATGTTATCCACTTTAATTAAATTTTTGCCGATGAGATAAGTTAAATAATTAGTCTTGTAAACAATAACCATCGGAAGCTCAAACAAAGCCGCTTCTAAAGTTGATGTACCGGATTTAACAATTCCGATTTTAGAATATTTAAGTAAATCGTAAGTATAACCTTTTACAATTTTATTTTTAATTGGACCTGAAATTCTGTTTAGAAGATTCTCATCTATATTTGATGAACACGCCGTTACAACTTGAAGATTAAACTTTGCCGAAAGTTTCTCCGCAGCCGTAATTGCGTCAGGGAAAATTTTTTCAACTTCTTGATTTCTGCTGCCGGGAAGAATTAATAAAACTTCCTTTGAATTGTCTAATCCGAATTTATTCCAAAGCTCATCCTTCGATAAAAATTTATAATTCTTAATTCGCTCAAGCAAAGGATGACCGACAAACTCAACATTAACTCCGGCTTGTTTGTAAAGATTTTCTTCAAACGGAAAAACAACAAGCATCTTTGTAACAAGGTTTTTAATTTTATTTATTCTTCCCGAGCCCCAGGCCCAAACTTGCGGAGAAATGTAATAAATTATTTTTACTCCAAGCTTCTTAATTCTTTTTGCAATGCTCAAGTTGAAGCCCGGATAATCAATCAGAACTACACTCTTAATATTTTTTTCTTTTATAACTTCAAGTAAATCGCTTCTAACTTTTCTTATTAACGGAATATGCTTAATGACTTCAACAAATCCGAGGAACGCCATCCGGTTAATATGATAAATTATTTTCATGCCGGCTTCTTTCATCAGATCTCCGCCAATGCCAAAGATCTCCAAGCTGGTGTCAAGCTTTTTTAATTCACGGATCAACGAAGCTCCGTGAATATCACCTGAAACCTCGCCGGCTATTATCATTAAATTCTTACTCAAAATTTTTCTAATATTTTATTCAATTAAAATCTTCTGATGAACCACAGAAGAAAAATTGTTAAAGAGACGAAAGTAAACGCCTGCAAAGTTCTCTTTTCTGATTTCAAGCCTTCTTTCCAATCGAACAACGGCTGCTTCACATCTTTTGCTTTGTATGAAATCAGCTTTGGAAAAAATCGCGGAACATTTTTTTCATAATCTTCATAACTTTTTCCGTAAGTGTTTCTCAAGTATCCTTCTTCTTCTTTAACAATAAAATGATATTGAACTACAAAAAAAGCTAAAGCTACAATTTGCAGATAAGGAAATATTGCAAACGACATTATACCGAATCCGAAATACATCAGCATATTGCCGACGTATAGCGGATTGCGAACGTGTGCAAAAGGTCCACTGATAATTAAAAAAGTTCCTCCGACGCTACTTGTAGTTCTTGTTTCGCTTCCAGCCCAGCTAACGCCCCAGAATCTTATGAACTCACCAGAAATGGCAATTAAGAATCCCAAAATTAAACTCCAGATGTTTGCATCTTCATACAAGAACATCAGAATTAAAAATGGTATTGGTGTGTAACTTCTATATTTGAAAAATTTGTTTGCAATGTTTGACATATTTTTATTTGTAGGTTATGACTACCAACTGCTGTTCAGAATCTAATTCTCAGTAGTTTGCTCATCACTTCCGTTTACTCCATCATATAAATTTCTTTTCTTTTCAATTCGGCCTGGTGCCGTTTTTTTAATCTCTTTTTCTGCCGAAGCTCTTCAAGCTTTTTTATAACATCATTAAAATTCCTGAAAGGGAAATATGTAATTCTTTCTACTTCACAAAATTTTAACAGATCATCTTTGGCGAATATGAAATCGCAAAACTGAATTGTGTACTTATCAGAATTTCCATCGCCGATGAACACTGTATAATCATCATCGCTGCTATGATTGATAATATGATTTCGCTTGCAGTTTGCCGATGTTGTGCATTGCGAATCTAAAAAAGGAAACGAAGGGATTAATTTCCCTTCTTCAGTTAAAGTTAATTTGTTAGAATAAATTTTTGTCGCCTGCAGGTTTTCTCTTTCAAAAATTTTTTTGATATAATAATCAAAGCCATCGCTGAGAACATAAAGCTCAGTTTCGTTTTGCTTGCAAAAATTTACCAGATCATGAAATGATTCATCAATTTCCATGCGGTCGACAAACTCATCAAATTTTGATTTATCTATTTTTCCAGTCGACTCACATAACGAAAGCCAGCATTGTTTCGCAGAAATTTTATCGCTTAATAAATCTTCAATTATTTTATTTACTTTATCTTTATTTCCAAATTGTCTGAAGATTGATTCGCCAACGTCGAACTTTGTTATAGTTCCATCAAAGTCTACAAATATTTTAAATGTTTTATCCATTGAACAATTTAATTTGTAATTACCATTTTTTTGACGTCTACAAAATCATCAGCTTTGAAGCGGTAAAAATATATGCCAGCTCTTAATCCTGAAGAATGAAAAGTGATTGAATTTTCTCCTGCTGGAAATGATTTATCAATTTCGCTTATCTTTTCAACATGATCATCAAAAAACTCAATTGTTACTGAAGTCGGATCGGGAAGATAAAAACTAATCGTCGTTGAATCGGAAAATGGATTAGGAATATTTTGTGCAACTATAATATCTGACGAAGCGCCAAAAAAATTTATTCTACTGATGTTTGATTTTACCTCATTTCCTTGAGCATCAGTTTCAACAACACGATAATACAAAGTTCCTGTAGCTGTGGGTGAATCAAAATATTCATACTTTGCTGCTGAAGTTTTTCCCAAAGAATTTATCGAGCCAATCGTATCCCAAGTTACAATTCCATTATCTTGCTGAACACTTCTTTCAATATTATAACGGGTTGATCCTCTTTCATTTGTTGTGTACCATTCAACTTTTATGGAATCTCCCGAAAGTTTTGTATTGAATCCGACAATTTCTGAGACATAAGTTCCGGTGCTGAAAATTTTTTGCCCGTAAATTTCATTTTCCCCAAATCGAAAATTTTTAAAGACAGCTATTGCGCCGCCGCTTTCATCCGAAACCAAATTAAGATAACTTTTTTGTGTATTATGATTTGTTGCAATTGCCAAACCAAGCGAATCCCACATCCTGCTGCCATCTTGATTTATTCTTTGAGCATAAATATCTGCAAAAGATAAATTAACTCTTCTATCAATCCAAGCTAAAATAGCACCGCCTTTACCATCACTTACAATTTGCTGCCCGAATTGTTCACCAGGTATCTTAATTACCGGTACGCCGTGTTTATTCCAAACGGGTTTTCCGTTTCTGTTAAATTTCTGGATATAAACATCTTTGTCGTTGCCTTGCTCATTTGTCCAGCTAAGAATTATTGAAGAATCATTTTTACTAACTTCTGGATTAACTTGATTCCCTTTTAGAGAAGTAATTATTCGTCCGCCGCTGGGCCAGATTATTTTTCCTTTGTCATTTATAATTTGGTGATAAATTTCTCTTTCTCTTTTCAAAGTTTGCCATGCGATATAAATTGATTCATCTTCAATTTTCTTAACGACATAAGTAATTACATTATGAGATGGACCGGAAATTTCAACCGGTTTTATATCCCAGCTTTTCTTTCCTTCAGAATTAAAATGCTGGCCGAAAATAATACTCTTCGCGTTTTGCATTTCAATCCAGAAAACAAAAGCTCCGCCTTTTTCATCCGGAATAATATTCGTCATACTTTTTCTTTCATGCGATTTGTATAATTCTTCGCCGCCGGGTTTAAAAAGTATTTTTCCATCTTTAGAAATTTTTTGAATTTCAATTTTATATTCTCCAGTAATATTCGAACTTTTTGCAATAAAAGTTACGAATGAATTTCCGGATTGATCTGTGCATACAGAATAATTACTGATTTCGTCGTTTGAATTTGTAAGTCTTATTCCGTTATCTGCCCAGCCGAAGCTGTTGTCATTTAAGATTTGCTGAGCAAATAAATCTCCGTTGTTTGAATAAGTATAATCCTTCCACAAAACAACTGCATCATCAGGATATTTTTTTACGCAGACCGGATTTTCTTCCGCACCGGTCAGCATAGAAATTTTTTTCCCGTCAGCACGAAGATTAATTTTCCCATTCACATCAACATGCATAAAATCAATTTCATTCTGAAATCCATTTTTATTATCCTGCCAAAACAAAAACGCTCCGCCGTTAAAATCACTAACAGCGGAAATATCAACCGGATCGCGAGTATCATTTACTAATTGCGTATTGACTGAAGGATTATTTATCCATTGAGCAAATGCATTAGCGTACAGACCTAAAAATAAGATTGTAAAAATTATCGCTTGAACTAAGATGCTGTAGTTAAATTGATTTCCGCTGAAAAATATTTCAAAATAATCTGTGTAGTTACGATACAAAATTAAAATCCTCATTAAATCTTACGCTCACCAATTTCGATACTCCTTCTTCCTGCATAGTAACACCGTAAAGAGTATCTGCAGCTTCCATCGTTCTCTTATTATGTGTAACAACTATAAACTGAGTGTCTGTGCTGAAGTCGTGAATAATTTTTGTAAATCTATCAATATTTGCATCATCAAGTGGTGCATCAATTTCATCAAGAATACAAAACGGACTTGGTTTCACCAGATAAATTGCAAACAAAAGTGCGATTGCTGTTAATGTTTTTTCTCCTCCGGAAAGCAGTTCGATTGTGGTCGGGCGTTTACCTTTTGGTTTAGCCATAATTTCTATTTTTGCTTCAAGCGGATCAACATTTTCTTCTAATTTAAGATCAGCTTCATCACCCGGGTTAAATAGTCCGCGGAATATATTGACAAAGTTCGTTCTAATTTTTTCAAATGTTTCGATAAACTGCGATTGCGCTGTAGAATTAATTTCTTCAATCGTTTTCACAATATCTTTTTCAGATTCGAGCAAATCATTTCTCTGTTTGGAAAGAAAATCAAACCGCTGCTTTTCTTCTTCAAATTCAGAATAAGCAAGAAGATTTATCGGACCAAGATTTTTAATCTGCTGCTTAAGCGAATGAACTTCTTCGGTCCTCGAAGCAAAATCGAAAGTCTCTAAATCTTCAAAAGTTTTCAACTCAATTGCAATCGAATAATTTTCTTTTATGTTATCATGAAGATTGCTAAGCTTCATTCCAATTTCACTCAACTTCATTTCGCTTGCATGAATTTCATCTGAAACAGCTTCGCGTTCTTTTCTGAAAATATTTTGCTGTTCTTCTTTTTCCGAAATTTGTTTTCTCACTTCACGATAACGAAAATCAATTTCTTTTTCTTCTTCGTTTAATTTAATCTTACCTTGTTCAAGCTCTTGGTATTCAATATTCTTTTCATCAATCAAATTTCCGAGTGAATTTAATTCTTCATTGGAAGTTGAAATATCAAACTCACGTTTGGAAATAGATTTTTTAATATTCTCGATTGATTCCTCGGCGCGGTTGATTGAGTTTTCGGTATTCTTCTTTTCTCCCAGCAATCTTTCAAGATCAAGATTAATTTTATTTTGATTTGCGACTATTGAATTGTATTCGTCATCTAATTTTTTAAATTCGTCTTGAAGCTGATTTTGTAATTTCTCAGCTTCGGCTTTTTCATCTTTTAGTCTATTTAACGTTTCGCTTAACTTCATTCTATCATTATCCAAACGATTTGAATCCGCGGCAAGTTCATTTATTTCGAACCTTGTTTTTTCAATTTCATCATTTGCTTTTTTCTTTTCGAATTCGAATTGTGCAATTTGCTTTTCAACGTTTGCAAGATCATTTACAAGCAGCCTGCCGCGTTCGGAAAGTACTTTTAAATCTATCTCGCCTATCTTCTTTTCAAGCCCTTCAATTTCTTTTCTTAAATTTTCTAATCCTTTTTCTTTTTGCGGAAAATCATTTTTAAGATTTTCAAGAAATTGTTTTCGTCCGAAAAGCGAATCATCTGGCTTAAGCGCCGAACCAGCTTCAACGTTTCCGTTCCCGCTGATTAAATCTCCGTTTGTAGTTGCGAAATTAAAATCTTTATATTTTGATGAGAGTTCGAAAGCCGTTTCAAGCGAATCAACAACTACAGTTTTATCCAGAAGTCTTTCAAAGAACGGCTTCCACTTTGTTTCCGTTTGAATAAAATTAATTGCCCAGCCAATAAAACCTTTTTCTTTTTCTAGCTTCTTCGATCTTTTTCCCAACAACCAATCTTGAATTTTTTCAATTAGGTTTTTATTTCCGTTGTTTCCCAATCCGGAAATATAAAATGTGGCCTTGCCGATGTCGTTCTGCTGCAAATATTCAATTCCGTTTTTCAAATCGTCAATCGTTTCAACAAGAATGTCGTTCAAATTATTTTTCAGCGAAGCTTCAATCGCCATACGAAATTCATCCGATGAATTTCCGATATGAGCGAGCAAAGTTTTATTTCCCTTTGCCCAGCCGTCATTCTCAATCAGCGCTTTGGCGCCTTTGGAAACGCCTTCTAAACTATCTATCAAACTTTGAATGAAGCTGATCTTATCTCTTAAATTATTAATAACACTTTTCTGATCGAGTTCTTTTTCTTTTAATTCACTTAATTCTTTTTCAAGGTTTTCTTTTTCTTTCTGTTTTTGAAGATAAAAAGATTCTGCTTCTGCAAGTTTATTTTCGATATCACTTTTTTCCTGCTCAAGCTCTCCGAGGTAGCCGACAGTCTTTGCGATATTATTTGTCAAAGACTGAATCTTTTCATTCAATTTACTGATTGACGTATTTTTGTTTTCAAGAGATTTTTCAACGTTCGAAAGTTCATTTTCGCTGTTAGTCAGTTCTTTAAATTTTTCTAAAAGAAGATCGGAATGCAATTTTAAAATATTTCTCTTTTCTTCGAGAGTAATCTTTAATTCTTCCAACTGCTTGGAAATTGATTTCTTATCATTTTCTTTTGAAGAAATTCTGTTTCCAAAATCTGCGATGCTGTCGGCGCCATCTCTAATCAACTCTTCGGCTTCATTCAGCTGATAATTTAACTCTTCTAATTCCTGTTTAAAACGTTCAATATTTTTATCTAAAGAATTTTTTCTTTCTTCAGCAACGGAAACATGTTTTTGAACGTTGTAAATTCTTTCAGTCTGCGCAGAAACTTCGGACCGTTTGATTTTTAATTGATATTCAATCTCAGATAAGTTTTGTTTTATTTCTTTTATTTCATCTTCTAGCTTTGCAAGCTCTGATTCAATTGAAATTTTCTTTTTAAAATTTTCTTCCTTCTTGTCCTTAATCTCAGCTTTCTGATTGTTAAATAACGCCATCTCCCTTTCGGCAAGATCCAGTTCAAGTTCGCGAAGCGTGGAGGAAATTTTATTATACTTATCAGCTCGTTTTGCTTGTCGTTCAAGCGAACTAACTTTCTTTTCAACTTCGGAAACGATGTCATTCACACGGACAAGATCGGCTTTAACTTCATCAAGTTTTCTTAAAGCAAGTCTTCTTCGAAGCTTGTATTTGTTCACACCGGCGGCTTCTTCAAACAAAACTCGACGCTCTTCTGCTTTGCTGCTAAGAATCGTTTCAATCATTTTTAATTCGATTACCGAATATGCATTAGCGCCAATACCGGTATCCATAAAAAGATTTGTAATGTCTTTTAATCTGCAAACGTTTTTGTTAAGAAGATATTCGCTTTCGCCGGATCTGAAAATTCTTCTTGTAATTGTAACTTCAGTGTATTCGGTTGGAAGTATGCCTTTGTTGTTTTGAATTGTTAGAGAAACTTCCGCCATTCCCATCGGCTTTTTATTTGAAGTACCGTTGAAAATTACGTTTTCCATTTTGTCGCTTCGAAGGGCGCTGGATCGCTGCTCACCAAGGCACCAGCGGATTGCATCAACAATATTTGTTTTGCCGCAGCCGTTCGGCCCAACAATAGAAGTTACTCCTTGATTAAAATTAACTTCCGTTTTTTGTGCAAATGATTTGAAGCCTAATATTTCAAGCCGTGCTAAATACAAATAAGTTTAAC
>DAIEML010000104.1 GCA_027349615.1 Ignavibacteriales bacterium
CGATCTTGCAATCAACGATTGATATTCTTTTTCATGCAAAGAATGTAAAACTGGTGGCTTTATTCGGACCGGAACATGGCGTTAGGGGTGATTATTCTGCCGGCGCTTATGTTGAATCTTATACTGACAAAGAAACTGGTTTACCTGTTTATTCACTTTACGGCAAAACGAGTAAGCCGACTAAAGAGATGTTAAAAGATATTGACGTACTTGTTTATGATATTCAAGACATCGGTTGTCGTTCTTATACTTATATCAGCACGATGGGAAAAGCTATGGAAGCTGCCGCTGAAAATAATATTCCAATTGTTGTTCTCGATCGCCCAAATCCACTTGGAGGAAATATTGTTGAAGGCAATTTAGTTGAAGACGGTTTTGAATCTTTCGTGAGCCAGTTTAAAATTCCTTATGTGTATGGATTAACTTGCGGCGAACTAGCAAAATTACTTAATAGCGAAGGCATGTTGAAGAACGGCGAAAAATGTAATCTTACAGTTGTTCCGATGAAAGGATGGAAAAGGAATATGAGTTTTGAAGATACCGGACTTCCTTGGGTATTAACCTCTCCTCATGTTCCACATTTTGATTCTCCGCAATTTTACGTAGCAAGCGGAATGATGGGTGAACTTGGGACTTTATCTGAAGGCGTTGGCTATACTCTTCCCTTCCAGGTTTTTGCTGCTGAATGGATTAATGCAGACTCATTAGCAGCCAAGATGAATGCGCTTGAACTTGAAGGTGTAATTTTTCGGCCAATTAATTTCAATCCTTTTTATGGAAGAGATAAAGGAAAAGAACTTCATGGTGTGGAAATTTATTTTACTAATTATCGAAAAGTTAATTTGATGAGTTTACAGTTCTTGTTTATGCAGGTGCAAACAGAAATGTATCCAGACAAAAACCCGTTTTCTCTTGCCGATCAGTCAAGAATAAAATTCTTCGACAAAGTTTGCGGGACTTCAAAGGTTAGAGAATTATTTTCTAAGAATATGAAATATGAAGACATTAAAGATTTCTTAAATAAAGATGTGAAAAGTTTTAGAGAGTTATCTAAAAAATATTATTTATATCATTAAGAAATTACTTAAATCTAAAATTTAGATTTGTTTGTATCCATCTCGCTCGAAGATTCAAAGTATCTGGATAAAAAGTAAATTGTTCAGATACTTTGAAAGGATATGGTTTTCCATAAGTATAAGTTTTGCTGCTGTCTGAATCATAATATCCCCAAAGAAAATATTTACCTGGCTGGATTCTTTCAAAACTATATTTATTAGAGTTCCTAACTTTCTGCTGATATGTAATTTTATCGACGTCAATTCCTTGCAAAACAAGATAAGGATTTTTTTGCGTTTCACAATTTTCTATAGTACCAGATATGCCCGTGAAATCTAATCCATTTATTGTTCTAAATTTATATTGATAAACTGAATCGAAAGCATTCCCGGCAGCATCCTTAAATCCATTCAAATTAAACTTGATGATATAATCAGTATTAGGTTCTAATTTTTGTGATGGAATAATTTTGAATGATGCGTCGTCAGAAAAATAAGTTTTAAACTGAATTTGTTTTTTCGAAGTGTCCGTAAAAGTCATATTATTTTTTGCAGTTGATGAATCAAATGCATCGTTAAAATAAAATGAAAAAATAGGATTCAAAAAATCAACACTTGAAGATGAATTAATTGGAACAATTTTAAATATTCCTGGTTTTGTAGTATCTGGCTTCTCATTCAAAGTTACTTGTACAAAATCATTAGTAAAAATATTTCCGAATTTATCTTTTATCGAATCAGCTATTAAATATATTTCATCTTTGGATGGTAAATTTTCTTTTGTAACTAAAACTAATTCTGTTGCTTTTGTATTTCCTTTAAAAGCAAAAATTGGTTTAGAAACTTTTTGATCAGTAGAGTCAATAATAAAAAAATTATTTGATCGAATAATTGAATTATCAAATTCTTTAGTGAAATTTACAAGAATGTGAAATTTATCAGTCATCGACGCGCTTACAAGTCGCGGTTTAACTGTATCAAGTTTAGTTAAAAAGAAATTCAATCCTTCATACAAAGAATCTTTATCATTTAAAGTTATATCTTCAGCCGGCATACCAATTTCGTCTTGGTCCGGCTGATAAATCAGATCTTTATATTGATCTCTAACTGCAAAAACTCTGTAAGTTGCTGAAGCTAATCCGGGTAATTTGTATGTACCATCGCTGCCTGTCTGTGAAATATAATCTGGTTTTCTCGTCATCGGATTTGCAACACTGTCACCGAGTGTATAAGCAAAAATCATTATACCGTCTGGTTTACTATCAAAAACTTTTCCATCGATTTCACCTTTATCAATTTTATTTCCAGTTGAAAATGTTAAAGAAAAAGTTTGAGCCATTTTGTTGTGATTATTAAAATCTTGAAGATCAGTCCCAACAGTAAAAACATAAGTAGTATTCTTCTTCAATTTATTTGGGAAATATATTTTTACTGAAGTTCCAGTCCAGTCGAATTGAAGATCGCCTTCAATTGCTGGCGAAATAAATAATGCATCTTTCAGAGTGCGTTTTTCAATATACTTTGAAAAATCAAATTCTATGTGATCATCAGAAAATTTTGTAGTTCCGTTTATAGGATAAACATCAACAATCTTTGGAGGAATCGTATCAATCGCTCCGCCGCCTGGCGGAAGTTGATTTGCACATTTTGAAAATAACATTGCTGTGAAGAGCAGTATGATATATTTATATTTTTTTATCAATACAGAAATAGAAAACTATTACAAATTTTTAATACGAAAATGATAAACTTAGCCTTTAAATAAAATAAGGCAAATTATTTTTTTAATGAATTAAGATGTTGTCTGTATTTATTTGCATTTTTTAAATGATCTTGGAAATTCGTTGAAAAATGATGCCCGCCATTTCCATTAGCAACAAAATATAAATAATTATTTTTATCTGGATACAAAGTTGCCAGAATTGCAGACTTATCCGGATTGTTAATAGGACCCGGCGGTAAACCTTCATACTTATAAGTATTGTACGGAGATTTAATTTGCAAATCTTTATAATTAAGTCTAACCCATTTTCCTTTTTTAGCAAACTCCACAGTTGGATCTGCTTGAAGTTTCATTCCTTTTTTAAGCCTATTATAATAAACTCCAGCAATAACCGGCATTTCAGATTTTTTGTTAGTCTCACCCTCAACGATTGAAGCGATTGTAATTATTTGCGGAATTGAATATCCAATTTTTTCTGCTCGTTGTTTAAGAGAATCATTCAAAAAATTTTTAAATCCTCTGTATAAAATCTTTAGAGCTTCATTTGGTGAACTTCTTTCAAAAACGAAATAATGCCTTGGAAGAATATATCCAAGCATTGAAGGTGAATCAATTCCAAGAGAATCCAAAAATTTTTGATTTTTACTTAATGATAATACATCTGCTGAATCAATAAAAGTATCGTGTTGAAGCGTTGAAGCTACTGATTCTAAAGTCGAACCTGGAATTATTGTAACTAATTTTAAAAGATCGCCTTTACCTTTTATAAAATAGTCAAGTAAATCAAAATAACTTAAACCGTTTGGAATTGAGTATCTAGCCGCTTTTATTCTTTTCTCAGCACCGTAGATAAATGCTGCAATTTTAAAATTAGTTTTACTTGGAATAATTCCTTTTGAATAAAGATCACTTGAAAGCTCTGATAGTGTTTCACCAAATTTTATTTCTACTTTTATTGGAGACGGAGATTTGTAATAGTTAGACGTAAAAAAAGTTGAATACAAAACTCCAAGTACAACCAAAAAGAAAAATACAATTACAAAAAATTCTTTTTTAGACAATAGCTTGCTAAAACCTTTCTTAATGTTCTTTCCTGAGATTTTAAATATTTTACCTTTTTCCAATTCTTCTCTCTGGATAGCTCTTGATTCATCTAAAATTCTTTCATAAATCCGAAGCAAAGCTTCTTTCGTTAATGGCTCTTCTGTTAATGATGAAATTCTCTGACTAATTTCCTTTTCTCTTTTGGGATTATAAGTCGGTAAATTCATTGATTGTTTTACTCTGCCGATTAAAACAGAATGCAGTGTTCGCTTTACCAGCAGTTTTACTAGTTGCTTATCTATATCATCAATGCCATCGCGAAGTTTATTAAGAATATCTTCTCTTTCTTCTTTGCTAAGTGAATTTATTTCATTCTCAATTTTGTTTATTAAATTTTCCATCAAGCAATTTTAGGAATAATATAAATCAATAAATTATTTGGTAGTAAATTTTAATCGTCAGAATATTTAGGCAAAATGTTCTTTTGCTAACCCTGGAAATGGACTGAAATTTAATTTAGATTCATATCCTAATTCATAAAGCCTTAAACCTCTGAATGCAATCATTGCTGCATTGTCTCCGCAAAATTCCATTCTTGGAATTACAACTTTCTTATTAAATCTTTTTCCTAATTCAACAATTGAATTTCTTAAAGATTTATTTGCTGCAACTCCGCCAACGAGTGAAATTGAATTTACGTTAAAATTATTTAATGCTTTCTCAGAATTTTTAATTAATGCTTTTACAACAGCTGCCTGAAATGAAGCGGCAATATCTGATAAATCTTTTTCTGGAATTTTTTTTTGCTCTGAAAAATTATGTTGGATATATCTTAACACTGCTGTTTTTACTCCGCTGAAAGAAAAATTGTAAGGATCTTTTAATTCCGCCACCGGGAATTTTATTTTATTAAGATCACCACTTTCTGCAGCACTTTGAATTTTGGGGCCGCCTGGATATCCTAAACCAAGAAGTTTGGAAACCTTATCAAATGCTTCTCCGGCAGCATCATCAACTGTTGTACCTAACTTATGAATCTTTGAAAAACTCTCGACTAAAAGCAAAAGTGTATGCCCGCCGGAAACTACTAAAGTTAAAAAAGGAAATTCTGGTTTTTCTTCCATTAAAAATCCAGAAAAAATATGTCCTTCAATATGATTAACTGCAACAAAAGGTTTCTTCAATGAAAACGCCAGACCTTTTGCGAATGTTAATCCAACCAATAATGCACCAATCAATCCCGGACCAGCAGTTGCACAAATTAAATCAATTTCATTTAGATTTATTTTTGCTTTTTCAAGAGCATCTTTTATTAATGGAATAATAATTTGCAAATGAGCACGGCTAGATAATTCCGGAACAACACCGCCATATTTTGAATGAAAGTCTTGAGACGAAATTAAATTTGCTTGTAATTCTTCATCAGAAATTATTGCTACTGAAGTTTCATCACATGAGCTTTCTATTCCTAAAACATTCATTTCTTTATTCTGAATAAGCTTTTAAAAATGTATCCTGCAATTTGAGGATTTTCTTTCAATCTTCTAACTGAATATGCATACCAGTCTTTACCAAACGGAACGTATATTCTAATTTTGTTTCCTGAAGCATTAATTTTATCTCTCAAATCTTCTCTTACTCCAAGCAGCATTTGATATTCAAATTTATCTTTCGGAAGATTTAAATCTTCAATTAGTTTTTGTGCACCGCTAATTAAAAATTCATCATGAGTTGCAATGCCAACATAATTACCGGCTTTCAAAATAGCTTCTAATGTTTTCAAATAATTTTCTCTAATTAATTGTTTATCCTTGTATGCAATATTCGGCGACTCGATATAAATTCCTTTACATAAACGATAATTTGTTCCAATTTTATTTAACAAAATTACATCATCATAAGTTCTTTTTAAGTACGCTTGGACAACTACTCCAATATTGTCATAATTTTCTCTCAACTTTTTATATAAGTTGAATGTTTTATCTGTAAATGGTGAATCCTCCATATCAATACGAACAAAATTGTTATTCGCTTTAGCTTTTTCAATTAGCTCCGAAATTTGTTTCAATGCAAATTTTTCATCGATAGCTAATCCCATTTGTGTTGGTTTAATTGATAGATTAGCTTTTAGATTTTTTCTTGCAATTGTATCTAAAACTTCGAGAGCTTTATTCTTAGCCGATACAGCTTCTTCTTTATTTTTTACCGATTCACCTAAAACATCTATGGTTGCATAGATGCCTTTTTCATTTAGCTTTTTTACAAGCTCAACTGCATTATCCAACGTTTCGCCGGCAATATATCTTTTGGAAAAAAAACCGACCATAGCTTTTGGCATTAACTGGACAATCGCTACAATAATTTTGTTAAAGAACGACACAGTAAATCTCCTATCTATAGTTTTCCTCTATTTATTTTTTATTTACTATTCAAGAAACGAATTAAATTATAATTTCTTCTTAAACTTCAACGTGAACTTAAACTTTAGCTTAAACTTTTCAAAGCTCCTCAACTTTTATATGTCTTGCCCGCATCGTAAGTTCCAAAATCTTTTATGTTTAGTGATATTTCAGCCAGGTGATTTAGAGCTTTTTTAATTTTATCATCGGTAAGACTGCCTTTCATATCCAAATAAAAATTATACTCAAACGGCTTGTGCGGAATTGGCCTTGATTCAATTTTAAGTAGATCAATATCTCGCAGTGCAAAAACGCTTAGCGCACGAAACAATGCACCAGGCATACTTTTAAGTTCAAAACATATAGAAGTTTTAGGATTCCTAAATTCTTTATGAATTTTCTTTTTGCTTATCGCTAAAAATCTAGTAAAGTTCTCTTGATTATTTTGAATGTTGCTTTTAAGAATTTTCAGTTTATAAATTTCAGCTGCTTCGCGGCTTGCCACTGCTGCTGTCGGTGTTTCATTATCATTTAACAATAACATCGCTGAACCAGCGGTATCATAAGCCGGAATCAATTCCGCATTTTTTAACGTTTTCAAAAATTTAGAACACTGCCCCAAAGCTTGCGGGTGAGAATAAACTTTTTTTATATCGTTAAGTTCATAATTCTTACTTGCCATCAAGTGATGATTAATCTGAAGATTTAATTCGCTGATAATTGTTAAAGAATATTGAAGAAGCAAATCATAAGTTTCAAATACACTTCCGTATAAAGAATTTTCAATAGGAATAACGCCATAATCTACAACGTTATTTTTAACTTTTGTAAATACTTCTTCGAAGGAAAATGAAGGTGAAATCTGAATATTTTCGCTGAACATTTTTCTGGATGCCGTTTCGCTATAAGCACCGCGTTCACCTTGGAAGGCAATTTTAAGCATTGGTAGTTAACAGTCCTTTAAGAATATTTATTAATAGAAAGGCTTTATTCTTTAAGTCATCTAATCCATCATTGTTTTCAAATACGAAATCTGAGCGTTTCATCTTTTCTGAATCGGGTATTTGATTTTCATTTCGTTTAAGAAATTGCTCTTTGGTTAAATTACCTTTCTGAATTTTTCTATTCATTCTCAAATCTTCGTTTGAGGTTACCAAAACGATAAAATCAAAAAGATTTTCCATATTAGCTTCAAAAATAAGAGCCGCTTCCACAGCAACAATATCAGTACTCCGTAAAATTTCTTCCTCTAAAATATTAACTTTTTTGATAACTTTTGGATGTATAATCGAATTAATTTTTTGAACGTTTTGAGAATTTGAAAAAACTTTTTCAGCAATAAATACTTTGTTCGGTTTGCCGTCTATAAAAGATTCTTTACCGAATGACTTAATAATTTTTTCTTTTATTTCGTTATCGGACTCCAATAATTTTTTAGATTCTTCATCCACATTAATTACAGGGATTCCATTTTGATTTAAGAAATCACAAAACGCAGATTTACCGGATCCTATGCTCCCGGTAACTGCTACTTTTATTTTTCTTTTTTTTAAAAGATGAAATAGCTCACTTGCTCCCATTTCCCCTTTTATGAATCTGGTTATAAGCTCGTTAAACACCGATTTATCACTCATTTAAAATCACCAACCTTCAATAGTTTTAAGATGTTTTAAGAAAAAACATAAACAAACCATAACTTGACAAATTTTTACCTTTGCTTTCGCATTGTATGTCAAAATCTTCCCAAAATGTTTTAGCCCACAAATTACAAGATGTGTTCCAATATTTAACACTGTGTGAT
>DAIEML010000105.1 GCA_027349615.1 Ignavibacteriales bacterium
ACCAAAGTTGCGGTCATATTTTGTTCATCAAGTTTATATTCAACACCTCTGGAATATGATGGATTATGAAAATTTCCGTCATCGAATAAAGTAATATCTCCGTTTGCAATTCTTCTAACTGCATGCTGATGTGAAAAGCCTTCATTATCATTGAGAAATGTAAATTGATTATTCTTACCGCCAAGCCGCCAAATTATATCTCCGGTTTGAATATTTATTTTTGTTATTTCATCAATGTGACGAGATGACAATAAAATATTTCCATCTTTATCAATATCGATTGCATTTGAATGAACATAATCAATGCTGGCGGCGGTTAAATCTTCGTGCGTTGCATCAGTAATTTTAAAATGGTCCCAGCTTCGCCATTGAAAAATTACATTTCCCTTTTTATCAAGCTCTTGAATAATAATTCCAGTTACCATTGCATTGGGATTTCCTCCTGGAACAATTTGGCTCATATCAACTTTTTCAATATCATCGGCAAGCAGCCAATAATTTCCGTTTGGCAGAACCAATAATTCATGAACATCATTTACATAACCGTTGCCGCATGTAAAGCTGTCTACAACAACAAAAGAAGAATTCATTCCATAAAATTTTCCGGTTGCCGAATTAAAATAAGTTATCAATCCGGTCGGCTGCACTTTGAAGTCGAAACAATTTGCGGACATTTTTCTGTAAAAAACCGGATTGCCGGAATTATCGAGAATCATCAAATAATTTCCATATGGATTGTTGTTCTCGATTGAAAAGTTTGATAAGAAAATATACCCTGGTGTTGGATTATTGGATTGCGTAACAGATGCTTCAGGAAAATCATTCGGAAGATCTTTAATGCTTTTAGTTTTCAATGGATTAGACGAAGTAAATTTAGAATAATTTAGATTAACAGAATTTTGAATAGCAGGATATTCAGCTTTAATTTCATTTAGAGCAACTTCTTTTTTATAAACGCCGCTTATTCCACCAGATGATATTGTGAAGGAAAATGATTTGCCATTTATTGTTTCGCCATCTTCTAAAGTTAAGCCAGAGTTTAAAATCACTGAAACTTTTTCTCCCCGATAAAATGGGATATATGGTTCAAACAATAATATTCTTTGATCGTCTTCAAGAAGAATTTTTCCGGTATGAAAACCGCTTTGCGAACCACGAACAACAAATTGTGCACTGTTTGAAATGCTGGAAGGATTAATAATATTTTTCACTTTTATAATTATATTTGTCTGCGGCTGAATCATTTTTGCATCCGGCAATGGTGAAATATAAATTATCTGATCATTTCCATTTTTATTAATTTGATGTTTCGATGAAGATTGAAGATCATTTTGTAGTTGTAAAGGCTTGGAAGCAAAGGTAAAAAATTGAATTGAGGAAATAACAAATAAAACGTAAACAAATTTATTCATAATAATATTTCTTTCCTTGTAACAATTTCAGCATGAATTTTTGTAATTATTATGACAACTGTAATTTGCTTTATGGTTTAATGAACTTTGGATGATTTGAAAAGAAATAAAATGATGAATATAAACTTTGCCTGGAAAGTTTTGCTTACTGCCTGGATTTAATAAGAAATATTTTAATTTAATAGAAAAATAAATTCTTAATGATATTTTTCAACTTAAAGAAATAATTGGGTAAAAAATTCTGCCCTTAAAATTTATTTAAGGAAAAAGAAGAAAATTTTCAATCAGACACCAACATTTTCTGGCAAATCGCAGTCAAACTATTAACAGTAATTTGAATACTGTAACTTTTTATTTTTTTATTTAGTCAAAATTTGGAGATAAATGTTCTTTAAAAGAGGTACAAAATGAAAAAAGCAATATCGTTCGTATCGGTTATTTTATTTTTTGTATTTGCATCAAACTTGTTTGCATCCGAATCAAAGAATTACAATTTCAAAGATTTCACTTCAGTGGAAGTCAGCAGCGGAATGCTGCTTACAATTACACAATCAAATTCTTACAGCGTTGAAGTAAAGGCAGACCAAAAAGATTTTGAACAACTTCGTGTCGAAAAGAAAGGAAGTACTTTAAAATTTTATTTTAAGAATAACTTCTTTTCTTTTTTCGGCCACAGACACAACAGAATTGAAGTAAATATTAAAATGCCATCTTTAACCGGACTTGATTTAAGCGGCGGTTCTATCGGAAACATTACAATGGATGTTTCTTCCCAAAAATTTTCTGCTGAACTTTCCGGCGGTGCCCAATTAAAAGGTAATCTTAGCTGCTCAAATACGAACTTAGAACTTTCAGGGGGAAGCAAAGTTGAAATTTCGGGCAAGGGTACTGATTTAAATCTTGAAGGCTCTGGAGGAAGTATTTTTAAACTGAAGGATTTTTCCGTTGCAAATGCTAATGCAGATCTTTCCGGCGGAACTCATGCGACAATCAAAATGAACGGAACTTTAAATACTCACCAAAGCGGCGGTTCAAGAATTGTTTATTATGGTAACGCAACTTTAGGCGATACTGATTTCAGCGGCGGATCCGGAGTTACTAAAGGAAAGTAAAGTAATTTCAAATTTAAAATATGTGACTTTGCTTTTTCGATCTTACATCTTATTTTCAGCATGATTAAATTAAAATTGAAAATTAATTTCGATCATGCTGAAAATTCTATTAATAATTCCGCCATTTACTCAGGTTAATACACCTTATCCTTCAACGTCACAAATTGCGGGATACTTAAAGGCAAATGGATATCAAGCAAAAAATTTTGATTTATCTCTTTCAGTTTTTCTAAAAATTTTTTCGAAAGAAGGATTAGAAAAAATCTTTCTTGAAATAAAGGAAGGCAATTACCGCGATGATTTTGTGGAAAGAGCTATTGACCTTGAAAATCAATACATCAACACTATTGAACCGATTATAAATTTTCTTCAAGGGAAAAATCCAAATCTTGCTTACAGAATTGTTGGCGAAGATTTTATTCCTCAAAGCGAATCTTTCACTCGGCAGATTGACGAAATCGGTGCTTTCGGATATTTTGGTCTGCAAGATAAAGCAAAATATTATTGCTCGCTTGTTATAGACGATTTGAGTGAAATAATTCGCAAAACAATTACACATCATTTTGGTTTAAGTCGATACGCAGAACAAATTGCCGTAAGCCCGCCAACTTTTGATTCCATTTTAATTGAGCTTGAAAGAAATCCAAACATAATTGAAAAAATAATTATTGATGAGACGAACAGAATCGTAAATGAATTTCATCCTGACATAATCGGTTATTCAATTCCTTTTCCCGGCAACTTACTTGGAGCGCTTATTTCTGCAAAGTTTAGCAAAAAAAATTTTCCTAAAACTAAAATTGCTTTTGGCGGCGGATACATTAACACCGAGCTAAGGAAATTAAACGACAAACGAATTTTCAAATATCTCGATTTCATTACTTATGATGATGGCGAACTGCCGCTGCTAAATATTATTAAAAATCTTGATGGAAAAAATTCGCCGCTGCAATGGACAAGAACTTTACTGCTGAATGAAAATATAATTGAGTACAAAGACGATTCGGAACAAAAAAATATTAATCATAATGAACTTTTTCCGCCTTCGATTGATGGAATCAAACCCGATGATTATGTTGCGATGACCGAAATGCTGAATCCGATGCACCGCATTTGGTCCGATGGATATTGGAATAAAGTGATGATTTCGCACGGCTGCTATTGGCGCAAGTGTTCTTTCTGCGATGTTACTCTTGATTACATTGGAAGATATTCGCCGGCAAAAGCAAAAACAATTGTTGATTGGATGGAAAATTTGATTTCGCAAACCGGAAGAACGTCATTTCATTTTACTGACGAAGCTGCGCCGCCATCAATTTTAAGAGAATTATCTTTAGAAATATTACGAAGAAAATTACCTGTAAGCTGGTGGGGAAACATTCGTTTCGAAAAAGCATTTACAAAAGATCTTTGCAAGCTGATGGCAGCTTCCGGCTGCGTTGCGGTAAGCGGCGGACTAGAGGCTGCAGGTGAAAGACTTTTGAAGCTGATTAATAAAGGCGTAACAATAGAGCAGGTTGCAAACGTTTGCAAAAATTTCAGAGATTCCGGAATAATGGTTCATTCATATTTGATGTATGGATTTCCATCGCAGACTGAGCAAGAAATTATTGACAGCTTGGAATATGTAAGACAATTTGTACAGCTTGATTTATTCCAATCCGGTTTCTGGCATTTGTTTACTTTAACAGTTCATAGCCCAATCGCTCAAAACGTCGAAGCATTTAAAGTTGAAATTCTATCTTCAACAAACAACCCATTTGCAAACGATAATCTTGTTCATCACGATTTAACAGGAATTAATTATCAAAAATATTCTGATGGTTTGAAGAAAGCTCTTTACAATTATATGCATGGAATCGGATTTGATAGCGATATACAAAATTGGTTCGACTTCGAAGTCCTTTCCTCAAAAATCCCGAAGAATTTTATTAAGAAACATCTTGCTGGCAATAAACATCATAATGCTGATATTGGTTCACAAGTTGTTTGGTTGGGCTCAAAACCGGATTTAAAAAAAAAATTGATTCTAAAAATTATAAACTAATAATTCGTACAAATTCATTTCATGGAGAATGGTTTACAACCGAACAAATTGGTGAATGGTTAAAATACATTGCCAACGCTTGCTCAATTGATGCCCCTGGAAAAATTTTATTTTATGAACTTAAAGAAATTTTCCCGGGAGATGAAAAAGCTTTTTCAAGTTTTTTAAAATCAGAAATTTGGAAAGAACTTAGAGAAACTTCATTGCTTTTAGTTTAAGGAAAGATTATGGATTCAAATGTGAATGAGAAATTAGAAACTGTAATATTCGGTTCGGGATGTTTTTGGTGTACTGAAGCAATCTTCGAAAGAATCAACGGCGTTCGTTCGGTAGTTTCAGGTTACTCCGGCGGAAGCGTTCCAAATCCGGGTTACGAAGCTGTTTGCACAGGTAAAACAGGACACGCGGAAGTTTGCCAAATTACTTTTGATCCGAATAAAATTTCTTTTGATGAATTGCTAAAAATATTTTGGAAGACTCACGATCCGACAACATTAAACCGGCAAGGCAATGACGTTGGAACTCAATACCGCTCAGTAATTTTTTATCATAACGATGAACAAAAGAAAATTGCGGAACATTATAAAAATGAATTAAACAAATCCGGAGCATGGAAAGATCCGGTTATAACTGAAATTTCTCCATTCAAAAAATTTTATCAAGCGGAAGAATATCATCAGCATTATTTTGAAAGAAATCTGTACCAAGGTTATTGTTCTTTTATCATCGCACCGAAAGTTGAAAAGTTTGAAAAGGCATTTGTAGAAAAACTAAAGAAAGATTAATTATTATTATGAATTTGAGAGAACCTGCAGTCTGTTTTTATTGAACGAAAAATGATTTAATTTTAGTTAAGAAATTTTTAATGGGGTTCAAATGAAATATCTGCTTATAATATTTTTAATAACTTTTCAAATTGTATTTGCACAAACCGAAACAAAAGAAACTCGTAAAACTGTTAGTAAAACTAAAGGTGATACAACCGAAACACAGTCTGTTGCTGTGTTATCAAGTGAAGATATTATGCCAAGATCAAATTTAATTGTAATTAATCCACTGAAGTTTTTTCTTTTCTATAACCTTACCTATTTTCATAAATTTGAAGAAGGAACTGCGGTAGGAATTGGCTTTCAAATGCCAACCATTAGCGGAATAGATGGGTATGGAATAAATGCCGAAGTTAGAATTTATCCACATGGTAAAAATCTACGAGGTTTTTATTTGGCTCCGAATTTATCTTATAATCATCTTACTTCCAGCGGCGTATCCACAGATCCATTCTCACTTGGAATACTTGTTGGTTGGCAGTGGTTTCCAGGAGATGAATTTGCCATCGGATTAGGAATTGGAATTGATCATTATTGGGGATCTGTTTCTGATTCCGGAAATGATTTTGGAAAATATAACGGAAATGTCCCTGCGGTAAGATTTGATATTGGTTATGGCTGGTAGTAGAGATTAGACTCTTAATAGCGAATCCTTGATAGCAGTTACTTAGAAAAAATCGCAGCATTATTTTAACCGCTCAATTCTAAATTATTGCCATTCATGTAATCATGCCGATTACAATACAACAATTATATTCTTCCATCGTCTTAATAATCAGATAAACATTAGTGCGATCTTATTAATTCAATGGAGGTAAATATGAATTATTTTTATACAGAAAAATTCCGGCTGCAAAATGCCGTAAAGATTTTCTCGCTTTTCCTTTTCCTCTTAATCTCATCTTCATTTTATTCGTGCACTTCATCAGCGCAAGAAAATTTACAAAAAGATTCTGATTCAGAAGACTTAAAAACTGGCAAAAACGAAAAGGTATTTTCATTTCATAAAACCACAGACGGCAAAGATAATTATTGGAAAGCTGTTTTCAATGATGATAAACTTGTTGAGCTTTATAAAAATGGGAAAAAGATCCCGGATGAAAACCTTGATGATTATAAAGACATGGTAGGCAATGAACTTTCCGGATTAAACGATTACCATTTCGAATTTCCGCAGCATAATTTTCATTTCCGATTTAATCGAGAAGCTTTAGACAGCGCAATGAAAGAGCTGAATCTAAATCTTTCTAACAAAAATTTCGGCTGGGTTGATTCCGTTTTTAATAGCGAAGAATTTAAAAGCGAGATGGATAGTTTGAGAAAAAATTTATCAGGATTGAAGAAAATGAAATTTGATTTTCACTTCGACACTACTGCGTTCAACAAAAGTATGAGAGAGTTGAGAGAAAATTTGAAAAATATGAAATTCAACCGCAGCGATTTTGAATGTGACATGAGTGCTTTTAAAGAAGGAATGAAAAAATTCCATGAAGAAATGGAACATAACCGCTTCAACAGTGAAGACTTTAAAATTGAGATGGATAAACTTTCTCATCAAATGACCAAATTTAAAAGCGAAATGAAAAGCTTTCACTCCAACATGGAAAAATTTAAGAAAGAAATGAAAACTTTTAAAAGTTTCATGAAAGATGTAAGACACGAATTAGTAAAAGACAATCTTATCAAAAGTGAAGATGAAGAATTTGATATGAAGATGGATTCCAAAAGTATGTCTATTAACGGGGAAAAAGTGCCGGATAATTTATTCAAAAAGTACAAAGAAATATATAAGAAGAATTACGGAAAAGAAATTGAACACGAGATAAATATTAAATAAATGATGGATAATGCCGGATGCTTGATAATAACACATCAAACATCCGGCATCAATTAAAAAAAATCTTTTAACTTTTATAAATATTTAAATCCCATTTGTATTCATTAGAACAATCCGCCAGCCATCAGGATCTTCAATTGTAATTCCTTTTTCTTTCCAATATAGATTTTCCGGTTCGACGGATTTATAACCTAAAGAAAAAATTTTTTGTGCAAGTTTTTCTATTTCATTTTTATCAGGAATGTAGAAGACTAGAAGATTATCTTTTGTAGGTGGAGGACAAGCGCCTCCATTTTTATTTTCAGTAAATTCAAGATGATATTCTTTCCCTGGCAAGCCAAACATAATTCCGGAATATCCGTTATGGTCTTTGAATGACGCAATTATAGGAAGCCCTAAACCTTCAGCATAAAATTTTTTTATCTCTTCAAGTTTTTCGGTTGGGCGGGCAATTCTAATTTCTGCAACTTTAATTGGGCTGGAATTGGAAATATCAAATTGCAACATCACTTAAGAAAAAATTTGTTCAAGATGATGCTGCATGTGATCAAAATAATCGTCAACTAAATATTCCAACGCAATCGGTTCATCTGCCGGCGGCTTTTGAAAACAAATTTCATCAAGGTTATGGATGTCTCTCGGCTCTGTTAGAACTTCTTCTTTAATCGCATCGATTATAAAGAGTAAATGTTTGTTGTAAGTAACCCAAAGTGTAACGAGTGCATTCCATGATTCTTCCTTATAAT
>DAIEML010000106.1 GCA_027349615.1 Ignavibacteriales bacterium
TTTCCAGTCAATTCACTTTTATGTTCTGCTGCAGATGCAACGTACGGTCGAGTTGGATCATCCGTTGATAATACTTCTAAATATTTTTTTTCAAGTTCCGGTCTCGGCAATTTATCGCTTCCGTAAAGCCATAAGAAAATACTCGGATGATTTCGCAGCCACTTAATTTGATCTTCCCAAGACTGAGCAATCAATTTTATATCTTCTGCTGATTTAATTCCTCCAAATTGATCGGCAGGTTTTCCAAGAACACCTTCCCATTCCCATTGCGCGCTCCAACCAACCATTATTAAAATTCCTTTTTCATCGCAAAGATTGTAAATATCTTGACCTTCGCCCCAGAAACCTTCCATGCGGATTGTATTGAGGTTCATTTGTTTTGCGTAATCAATTTGAGCAACTAAATTATCGTAAGAATTATCAAGCATCATTTGGTCAGTCCAGCCGCCGCCGCGAATTAATATTTTTTTGCCGTTCAATTTGAATCCGCGAAAGCCTTCCTCTGTGAAGAAATCAGAAACTTGTCTGATTCCGAATGTTAAATTATTTTCATCAGAAATTTTATTTTTTATTTTGAATGTCAACTTTAATTGATAAAGTTCTGGTTTGCCAAAATCATGAGTCCACCATAATCTTGGATTGTGTATTATTAATTGTGGAAATTCTTTTGGATTAAAACTTATTAACTTTGTTTCATTCGGTTTCAAGTTTATCTGTTCCGAAAAGCCAATCGATCCAATTTTACCTTCAATTATGCCGCTCACATCTTTATCGCTGTTATTTTGAACTTCGGTAGAAATTGTAAGCTCGGCTTTTTTCAAAGTGACAGTATCAACTTCAGTTTTTACAAACGGATAATTCAATGAAACATCACCTGATAATTCTAAACTAACCGGGCGCCATAATCCCATATTTCTATCCGCCGGCTCAGGATTCCAATCTACAAATCCCATGGTTGGTTCTCCTTTTACAGGCGGAATAATTTCTATTGCCAAAACATTCTTCGCTCCAAATTTTATAAACTTGCTAACATTTATTGAAAATCTTCGGAAACATCCTTCGACTGAATCTGATTGTGCTACTTGACTTCCGTTAAACCAAATATTTGCACGATAATTTATTCCATCAAAAATTAGTTTAGCTGTATTAATGTTTTTATTCTTTGGAACTGTAAATTCAGTTCTATACCACCATGGTTTTTTAAATTGATCTGCAGAAATCTTGTCCAAGTTCTTATCAAAATAAATATTTGTGTACACCTTATCCTTTACCAGAGAGGCCAAAACAGTTGTCGGTACCTCTGCCGCAAACCAGCTGTTTGAATTAAAATTTACTGAAGAAATTTGCTCACCGGTTTCTTTAATTTTTTCGGACGACTGAATAAACCAATTCTTTTTCAGTTCCATTTTAAGATTAGTTTTATCTTTTGCAGTATTAACCTGTACTGCAACCGCAAAAATTATAAATAAATAAAAAAGCATTTTCCCGATATTTATCATTTAAATCTCCAATTTATTTTTTGATCCAGCAATCCTTTATTACCGCCGCATTTTTACTTTCGCCGGTATAAGGTAATTTATAAAAATCTTCTACCATTCTAAGCAAACAATAATGATTTATTTTTTCAGAATAATTACCGCCCTTAACCATTTCTCCTATAAAAAAAGTTGGTATATGATTATTGTTTAAATCATTATCTTCATCAAAAGTGAAAACAACCAATGAATTATTTATCATGCTCCAATCGATTAATTTACTGAGATTTTTTTTAATCCAGTTGTCGCAAATTATTATTCGATCCGGATCCTTTCCATCGTGCATATCATTTTTAACATTTGGAATTATAAACGAAACCGTTGGAAGTTTTTTATAATCGCTTGGAAAATTTTTAAATGAAAGATTTAAATTTTTCGGTATTCCATTAATTTTTGAATCCTGCCAATTAACCCACGGATTATGCCTCCTTGCATAATTACCTTCGTAGTTTCCATTAAAACCAGTTTTAGGTAAATCTTCGGAATAACCTGCGAATGAAAATTTGTGAGATAATAATTCGGCACCAAGGTTTGGATCGGTGAAAGGAAGTTTGCTTGGACGATCGTCATTATCAATTCCTAAAATTGAGCCGGCAAAAATTGCCAAATAGTTCGGTTGGCTTGGATGAGTAACTGCATAGCTGTTAGTAAACAAAGCACAGTGTTTATTTTTAAGAAGTGAATTAATATAAGGTGCGTCTTTCGAGCCGATGATTTGATTGTAGGCATGATTTTCTAAAATTATAATTATTACATGCTCTGGTTTAACACTTTGAGCTTCTGTATAAATTCCCGTAAAAGAAAAAAGTATCGCTAAAAAAAAATTCAAATATTGTGCTTTCATTTAAGCCTCATTAAATAAGTAGTTAATGAATTTGCAAATTTAAGCTTAAAGAACTTTTATTTCACAACACATTTGGGGAATTTTTTTAATGATGATTTGCCATGTTAAATTTTTTTGAATTCAGATTCTTCAAAAATTTCTGCTTGAAATGTAAATAGCTGGGAGTTTTTCCAATCGTCTGATCGAAGCCCTGCTTTTCTGCAAAGATTTTCTAAAAGCTGTTCTTTATTCCAATTCATTTCTTCAGCAACTTGAGGAAGAAATACCGCCTGGCGATTATTTTTTTTAACCACAACTCCATCGCGTCCAAGAATAATTTCATCAGAGCTTCTAATCAGTTTGTAAGGGGTAAGTACGGAAATTTCTATTTCTGTTTCTGCAAGCTCTTCTGAAGTTAAAGGGTAAAATCTTGTATCATTAAATGCAGATTGAATTGCCATCGAACCGACAACATCGCACAAAGGTAAATCTTCGTGCATGTAGCCGATGCATCCGCGAAGTTCACCATGAATTCTTAATGTTACAAAAGCTCCAAGCTTGCTTTCTAAAATCGGATCTAATCCGCGTGCAAGCGGAACGGTTTCTGTTTCAAGATATTGCTGAAGAGTTTTTCTGGCAAAAGTAAGTAAAGTTTTTTTATCAGAATTTTTTAATTCAAATAATTCATTCGCTGGTTTCTCTTCAGAAATAATTTTGTTCTTTCTTTCTTCCTTACTAAATGAAAAAATAACTGATCCGTATCCAACAACTTTATCGCGGCTGCCAATTAAACTATTCCCTGAATTTGCATAGCTTACGATTGCTGAGTTATTTGCCCCAAGTTCTCTGGATGCTGTCATCGCTGTTATTATTGGACCTTCACCGCAAGCGCATGTGGCAAGGTTAGAAAAATTTTCAGACATATTTACATCAATTACCTTTTCAAAAATTTCAACGTTAAGTGAAGTTATCGCTGAAAGGGTTTTTTTATCTGCACTTTCTGCATCTTTAAAAGAAGGATAATGTGAAAGGTCAGAGCTTGCAATAATCAATGCATTCCGATTTTTTAAAACGTTTGCTAATGAAGTCCCAAATTTTGTGCAAAGATTTACATCCGGACTGCCGACAACTGCGGCAAGTATTTTTGTCCTAGGAAATAATTTCTGAATAAACGGCAATTGAACTTCGATTGAATGTTCTTGTGCATGAATTGCTTCGTTATAAACACAATCATCATCTAATTTAATTAATTCTACCGCAGCTACATTATCGATTTCGGAAACCCCAAGCGGAGTTTGAAAATAGTTCCCGGGATAGAACCCAATCTTATTAAAGTTTGCTAGTGTATGGTTAGTGCCAAGAATAATGAT
The DNA here is from genome assembly GCA_027349615.1 of Ignavibacteriales bacterium. The sequence continues at coordinate 3,729 of DAIEML010000106.1, forward strand.
CAAATCAAAATTATGATTCTTTACTTGATTATATGAATCCGCCATTATCTGACCCGAATAAATATAACCGGCGTGCGGAGCGATCAATGCAATCGGTTTTTCAAAATTTTCTTTTAAAGCATCTTCCAAAAAATAATCGATTGCTTTTGATAGTTTTAATGAATCTGCCGGATAAAATTGCCCCGCAAATACAGCTTGTCTTACTTTAGTCTTCAAACTATTATTTTCTGGATGAACATTATCCATCAAATTAAGCATTGCCATAATTATAATTATATAAAAATTTTCCCAAACCAAACTTAGAAATTACCGGATTATTTTAAAATTGAAAGTTGGAGTTTTCAATGTTCCCATTAATCTTAACCAAAGCGGCAATATCATTTCCATTCCTCGAGCTGCTGAAATATCACCTAAATCAATAACAGTTTTCCAACCAAACCATTCCCTTAATATTGAAGCAACTTCAGCTTTTGCATTGGCATCATTGCCGCACATAAATACATCATGATCTTCTTTTAGTGCAGACGGTTCAACCATTAGTTTGCAGTTCATAGTATTTAAAGCTTTCACAACTTTTAATTCAGCATAAGATCTTTGAATTTGTTCGGCTAAAGAATCTGAGTTGCAGACTGATAATGTTGGCGGCATTCCTTTAGAAAAATCTAATGGATTTGCCACATCAATTAATATTTTACCATTTAAATTTTCTTTACCGGCAAGATTTAAAGCTGCCAGCGATGCAGTTCCTGAAGTGCAGTTGAATAAAATATTTCCAAAAGAAGCAGACTGAGCAAAAGTACCGTGAGCAGCTTTTGTTCCATTCTGTTTTTTCCATTCAATCGCTTTTTCATTATTCTCAGTTCGTGCGCCAAGCATAACTTCATTACCAAGATGAATTAGCTTTGAACCAATTGTTTGTCCGACTATTCCGGTTCCTAAAATTCCGATCTTCATTTTTCCTCCGCTAAGATTGTAGTGAATAATAATTTTTTATTGGTGTGAAGTTTTGACTTAAGAAAGATCGTAAATTTAGAATTTAGTAACAAGGTCGGAAAGTAGGAAGAATAATTCTATTATTCACTTATAGCAAAATTTACAATTGCCGAAGCATGGATTAAAGTAGTATCAAACAGAGGAACAGCGCTATCCTCTTGCTTTATTAGTATTGGAATTTCAGTACAGCCAAGCACTATTCCTTCTACGCCGACATCAATAAGTTTATTAATTATTTTGATATATCGCTGCTTCGTTTCTTCTTTAAATATTTCTAACGCCATTTCATTCAGAATTGAAGAATGAATAAACTTTCGGTCGTCTAAGTCTGGTATAACTGTTTCAATTCCATATTTAGATAGTTTATCTTTATAGAAAGGCTGCTCCATTGTTATTCTGGTGCCAAGCAATCCTACTTTTTTGAAATTTTGTTTTGCAACAATCTTAGCGGTTTCTTCAGCAATATTGATAATTGGTACGCTTATCAAATGCTGTATTTCATCTGCAATAATGTGAGGAGTATTGGCACAGAAAACAATACAATCGGCGCCGGCATTTTCAAGGTTCTGAGAAATATCGAAGAATTTCTTTTTAAGCTCTCCCCATTCATTTGGATCAGTAGGAGGATTGAATTCGGCAAAGTTTACGGAATAAAGAAGAATTTTAGCGGAGCTTAATCCGCCCAGCTTTTGATTTACCTGCTGATTGATTAACCTATAATAATCAACAGTTGAAACCCAGGTAGTTCCGCCAATTAATCCTAATGTTTTCATTTTATATTTTCCATTTAAAATTGAATGTTTAAAATATAAATAAAAAGTTTAACTCTTTCGCATCACAGCCTCGCCGCTCCAACCGCGAAACGAGGTTAGCAATCTGTGTATAATTAATTGAAATGGCGGCGATAATTTTTTTCAACAAGTTAAAGTCTGAACTGCAAAATAATTAAAACTAATTTGCAGATAAGATGTGAGATAGCTAATCGTAAATAAAAAAATTAAAGGAACGAATTAATTATTTCTAAGCTAAAATATATAATTAGAATCCACCCATATTAATATTTCCAACTCTTGAAGCACCAGCTCCAACAAAGGATATTATAACTACAATCCCTAATACAATAATCGTACTGAGCCAATTAATTTTTGGCGTTTGTATTTGATTAATTTCATCAAAATAAATAACTCTGTAAGTATTATTTCTGTCAATAATAAACCATGCTTGGCTGGCATTAATTTTTCTTAAGTCGCAAACATTTAAAACATCCACGCGCAGCATTTTATCGTTATTCAGCCAATATAACCAGTGCGGAATTGAACCGCTTGCAAAATATCTTGTGGAATCAATTTGATCAGCTAATATGAAACCTTGGAAATCTGAAGGGCTCACTTCATTTGAATCGTAAACTAATCCTTTACAATAAATCAGATTCGATTTTTGCTCAACAAGAAAACAGTTTTTAGAATATGCTTCAATTTCGGATTGATCCTTCAAAATGAACTTTAGAATTTCATTTGATTTTGGGAATTCAAAATTTTTATTATTTCCATTTTTTATTGCATTATATGAATAGCACCCTAAATTGATTAAAGACAATTGAATTAAATAGCAGAATATTAAAACTGAAGAAATAATTTGATTTTTCAGATTAAGCTGCGGCAGTTTAATTCTTTTACCAAAGATTTTATCCATCTCTTTGCCCTTTATAAAATGAATAAAAATCAATTTAAAACAACACACACAATCAACATTAGAAATGTAAAAACACTTTAAATTTTAATTGTCAAAAAAATGTAAAAGAGATAAAATAATATGATGAAGACGTTGCTTGCTCGTAAACCAAATATTATTTAGCAAATACCTGTTGTGTGAATTAAAAATTAATTATGGAAAACTGTTGTCCAAAGGATTCCTATGGAGAAACAGTTACTAAACGAATGAGTGATTTTATTAACCCACGGATTAACCTGCCCGCCGGCAAGGCAGGTCCGTGGGTTAATATGAAAAATATGCTTTATTACAGCCGTTTCAACGCTTTACTATCTAATTCACACAACTGGTTTATCTAATATAATTTTTCGATCAAACCATAGAAAAAATCGATTTGAATGATTGGACTTATTCCAATATGTTTATCAAAAATAATTATGGCAAATATTTATATAAAACGAAAGGATAATTATGAAAACGAATATTGGAATAACCGAAAGTAATCTTCAAAACACGGCAGCATTACTGAATAATATTCTTGCGGACGAATACGTACTTTATACAAAAACACGAAACTACCATTGGAATGTGATAGGCGCAAATTTTCAAGAGCTTCATAAATTTTTCGAAAGCCAGTATGATAAGCTTGATGAAATAATTGACGACGTTGCTGAAAGAGTAAGGTCGCTTGGGCATTGGTCTTTAGGTACTTTAAAAGATATGCTAAAATTCGCCAGGCTTAATGAAGATATCCAAGCTTCCTCAGCGAATGAAATGCTTAAAAATTTACTGGATGATCACGAAACATTGATTAGAATTTTAAGAGAAGATGTTAACGCCGTTACGGATAAATATTCAGATTTAGGCACAGCAGATTTCTTAACCGGCTTGATGGAAGACCATGAAAAAATGGCATGGATGTTAAGATCGTATATATCATAATATAGTTATTTACTGAAATTACACAGACTCATTACTATATAGCCCCGCCATTTAGAGGTTGTGTGAAAATTGAATTTCCAAGAATAAATATTACTAAAATTGAATATGATTATTTATTATAAAGAAGCATATATTGCCCTCGGCTTCAGAGGCTGTGTTAAAATTAGATAATGATTTATAAATATTTACGAAATTGAATATCACAATTCCGGTTAATAGCAAATATTATTGAACTCCTACGGAGTTCCGGTTCTTTTTGGTTTTCTTTTTTCTACAAATATATAGCTCCTCTGGAGCTAAAACAGATTGAAGCTAACTCCGTAGGAGTTAAATATTTGTAGACTAAATATTCTTCCTAAATGCCCGAACCCCGTAGGGGTTCAATAAAAAATGAATATTTATTTTTTGACCTTTAATATTCACACAGCCTCTTAATCGAGGTGTTAATAGTATAATCATATAAACGTAACCGTTTAACCTGTCCGGCTTTTAGACGGAACGGTTTACAATATAATTTAGAACAACAGGTTAATCATTAAAATACTTTTGTTCTAAACCAAG
>DAIEML010000107.1 GCA_027349615.1 Ignavibacteriales bacterium
GTATCCAAGCTAACCAACTTATATTTGATTTCGGCAAATCATATACAAGAGTCTCTGCATCTGCAGATTTAAAATATGCCGCTGAACAAGATTTAATTAGTACAAAACAAAATTTAATTCTCTCTACAGAAACTTCTTTCTTCAATTTTCTACAAGCAAATAGAATTAATGAAGTAAGCCAGGAAGTTCTAAAGCAGGCACAAGAACATCTTAAACAAGCGGAAGCATTTTATAAAGTTGGAAGGGTAGCTAAATATGATGTGCTTGTGGCTCAAACTGATGTTGCAAATGCAAAGGTAAATTTAATTTCGTCGGAAAATAATATTAGAATTAGCAAGCTGCAATTAGAAAATATTCTTAATCAAAAGATACCAGAAAAAGTTAAATTGAAAGATAATCTTGAAGTAAATCAAGATAGTATCGGTTTGGAATCTGCCATCGAAACATCTCTTCAAAACAGGCCTGAAGTTATTTCCAGTAAATATAGAGTTGATGCAAATAAGGAACTTGTTAATTCTGCTTGGCTGGCAAATCTTCCATTAATTAATGCTACTGCCGGTTACAACTGGAGAACTTATGCAATAGATGTCCCGTTTCAAAATTCATGGAATGTAGGCCTTACTTTGTCAATTCCGCTCTTTCAAGGATTTGCACTTGACGCTGGAATTGATCAAGCTAAGGCAAATTTAAAATCAGTTCAAGGCTCCGATGAAGCTTTAGTTCAAGCTGTAAAATTAGATGTTCAGCAACAATTTTCAAGTCTTGAAGAAGCAAAAGAAAGAATTGAAGCTACCCGTTCATTCGTTTCACAAGCTGAAGAAACTTTGAAACTTGCTGAAGGAAGGTATAACCAAGGCGTAGGCAGCGCTGTTGAAATTACAGATGCTAGAGTTAGTGTTTATAATGCAAGAACTTCTTACATACAATCACTTTATGATTATCAAGTTGCTTATGTTCGGCTAAAACGGGCAATGGGAGTATTGAAATAAAATTAATTTTAGAAAAGTTGGAGTTTATTTAAATAATAATGTGAAGAATATTTTACTACAAATCTTTAATAGAGTTCTTCTAGTTTTTAAATTTTCAGTATTTAATCAGAAAAATCTTTTATAGGTTAGTTATGAAAAAAACAATTATAATTTCAACAATAGTTATTGTACTTATTGTGGCTGCTTATCTTATTTTTTTTACCGGAGGTAAAAGTGAATATACTTTTAGATACGATAAAATTACCAAAGGAGATTTAACAGTTTATGTTACCGCTACAGGAACTCTAAACGCCGTTACAACTGTTGATGTCGGAACTCAAGTCTCCGGAATTGTTTCAAAACTTTATGCGGATTTTAATTCTGTTGTAAAAGCGGGAGACATAATTGCACAAATCGATCCAACATTTTTAGATCAAGCAGTTAAAGATGCACAAGCAAGTTTAGACAGAGCTACTGCGCAATCTAATGAGTCGCAAAGAGCGTTTGAACGCATGAAAGTTTTATATGATAAAAAACTTGAGTCCCAAGCTAATTACGACGCTGCGTTGGCAACTGCTGAAGGCGATAAAGCCACGTTGAAATCGGCTCAGGCACAACTTGATAAAGCAAAACTAAATCTTCAATATGCGACTATTTACGCACCGATAAATGGCGTAGTAATCAACAGGCAAGTTTCTGTTGGTCAAACAGTTGCAGCAAGTTTTTCATCGCCTACTCTTTTTACAATTGCGAATGATCTTAGTAAAATGCAAGTAGAAGCGACTGTAGATGAATCTGATATCGGCAGCGTAAGCGTTGGACAGCAAGTAGATTTCACAGTCGATGCTTATCCAAATGATAATTTTGTTGGGACTGTTTCTCAGATTCGTTTGGCTCCTCAGGTAGTATCTAATGTTGTGAACTACACAGTGATAATCAGTGTTGAGAATGACAATTTAAAACTAATGCCGGGTATGACGGCAAACGTAAAAATTCTTGTCGGTCAGAAGAAAAATGTAATGGAAGTTTCCAACCTTGCATTAAGATTTCAGCCTCCGATGGATTTAATTGATACTACATATCTTAGCCAAATGCGTAAAATGTTTATGAATAGATCTCATGATCAGGCACAAACAGAGCAGGGGGAAAACAAAGTACAATCGAACAACAAGAATCAGAAGCCAACAGTAGTGCAGGGAAAACCGAATCAGTTGAAAAATGAGCGGCAGGGAAATGGACAAAGACAAATGACGACTGGAAATTTTGATAGAAGCAAGTTCCAGGCTATTCGAGATTCTATACTTAAAGCTCATGGCGGTAAAATGAGCAGAGATGAAATGATGTCTGAATTTAAAAAGGCTTTTGATAAAATGAAGCGGCAGCAGAACACAAAGTCAAATACATTTCAACCTACTGAACAAATCGGCGGTGCTAATCAATATACTATTGTTAATAAATATCCTCAGTATGAAAAAAGTTCTTATGTACCGGCTGATCAAGTTGGCAGGGGAAGAATCTGGATTCTTAATTCCAAAGGAAAACTTGAGCCGGTGTTTGTCCGAACTGGAATTAATGATGGTAAATCAACCGAAATAATTTCTGACAAATTGAAGGAAGGAACTCAAATTGTTATAGGCGCTGATTCGAATTCAGACGATAATAATAATAATCAAACTAGAAATCCTTTATCAGGTCAGCAGCAGCGAGGCGGAAACAGAATGTTTATTGGAAGGTAGTATAATTGAGGTAATAAATAATTCGTCTCATGTTTAAGTGATTTTTAGTTTTCTAAATCATAAAACGGATTTGTTATGGACATAAAAAATGGAAACGGTAAGTTAATTGAAATTGAAAAGCTTGTCAGAACTTATTTATTAGGGGAAGTAGAGGTTCACGCGTTGCGAGGTGTTTCAATAGAAGTTTCCAAAGGGGAATTCGTTGCGATAATGGGCGCTTCAGGCTCAGGGAAATCTACCTTTATGAACATTTTAGGCTGCCTTGATAAACCAACAAAAGGCAATTACAAACTTGACAATATAGATGTTGGAAATCTTTCTAGAGATGAATTAGCTTTGATAAGAAATAAAAAAATTGGATTCGTATTCCAGGGCTTTAATTTATTAAGCAGAACTACAGCTATGGAAAATGTTGAGCTGCCATTATTTTACAGTTCAGTATCTAATAAAGAAAGAAAAGATAAATCTATTGAAGCATTAAAAAAGGTTGGATTGGAAGAAAGAATTTATCATTATCCAAATCAGCTTTCCGGCGGACAGCAGCAGCGGGTAGCTATTGCCAGAGCTCTGGTAAATGATCCGTCAATCGTTCTTGCAGATGAACCTACCGGAAATTTAGACAGCCGTACAAGTGTTGAAGTTATGGAAATATTCCAGAAGTTAAATGACCAGGGAATAACAATTATTCTTGTAACTCATGAACCGGATATTGCAGCATTTGCAAAAAGACATGTTGTATTTAAAGACGGGAAAATTAAATCCGATAAAATTAATACTAATCCGAGGATTGCTTCAGAAGTAATTAAAACTATCCCTTCAATTGATGAGGAGGAGAATGAAGAATGAAAAGCTTGAATATAATATTAGCAGCCTTTCGCGCACTTCAGCGGAACAAAATGCGCTCATTTCTTACTATGCTTGGAATAATAATCGGCGTCGGTGCAGTTATTACAATGCTTGCAATCGGGCAAGGTGCGGAATATTCAGTTAAAGAACAAATAGCTTCGTTAGGAACAAACGTATTAATAATTTTTCCCGGCTCACAACAGCAAGGCGGTATTAGAGTAGGTGCAGGTTCGATGACAACTTTAACCGAAGAAGATGCACAGGCAATTAGTACGGATTGCCCGGCGGTTGCATATGTTTCGCCTGGAACTTTTGCAGGCGGACAAGTTATTGCAGGCAATTTAAATTGGGCTACACAAATTCAAGGAGTTGGTGTTGATTATACTCAAATTAGAGATTGGGAAGTTCAGTACGGAAGTTTTTTTTCTGATCAAGATGTAAAAGGTGCTACCAAAGTTTGCGTTCTCGGTAAAACAGTTGCCGATAATCTCTTCCCGGATTCCGATCCTGTTGGTCAAAATATTAGAATTAGAAATGTTCCTTTTAAAGTTATTGGAGTGCTGACAAGGAAAGGTCAAAACGCAATGGGGCAAGATCAAGATGATATTATTCTTGCGCCTTATTCTACTGTTTCAAGGAGGCTTTCTCATTTTCCGTACATCCGGCAAATTCTTGTTTCCGCAACTAGTTCAAAGAGTATAGAAACTGCGCAAAAACAGATTACTGATCTTTTAAGAATGCGTCATAAAATTGCTCGTTTTGAAGGAGATGATTTTACAATTCGAAATCAGTCTGATCTAGCGAATGCAGCAACTGCAACTTCGCAAATACTCACAATACTTTTGGCAAGCATAGCCTCAGTTTCATTGCTTGTCGGCGGAATCGGAATTATGAATATTATGTTGGTATCAGTAACTGAAAGAACAAGAGAAATTGGAATTAGAATGTCTGTTGGTGCGAGAGGCATAGACATACTAACTCAATTTTTAATTGAAGCTCTTGTTCTTAGTTTGCTGGGAGGAATAATCGGTATTCTATTTGGAGTTGTTGGTTCAAAAGTAATTTCAAGTTTTGCTGAATGGCCGACATTCATAACTGCGTTTTCGATTCTGCTGTCATTCGGATTTTCAATTATTGTCGGTTTGTTTTTTGGATTTTATCCGGCAAGAAAAGCAGCAATGCTTAATCCGATTGATGCATTAAGATACGAATAACTTCTAGATACTGGACACCGGATACTAGATTTTTTAGATCCAACATCAAGTATCATATAACATTAACTATTATAAATTACCAATGGTTATAATGTATCTTCTTTTTGTTAAATCTATTCTCAGTATCTTTCTCTTCCGCAGGATAACCTAAAACAATAATCGAAACCGGAATAATGTTATTGGGAAAACCAAAATATTTTCTTAAACCTTCAATTGTTTCTTTATTCGGATAAGAGCTTACCCATACTCCTCCAAGACCAAGCTCGTGAATTGCGAGCAATGCATTTTGAGTTGCAGCAGAACAATCCTGAACTAGGTAATCAATGTTTATTTCTGCTTTTAGATCTCCGCAAATAATTATTGCAAGCGGGGCTTGTTTTACCATATCTGCATGCGGATTGATGACAAAAATTTGATTAATATCTTTTCTTTCATTTAAAACTATAAAATGCCAAGGTTGATAATTCATTGCCGAAGGCGCATACATTGCTGATTCTAAAATTTGATTTATTTTTTCTTGAGGAATTTTTTCAAGTTTATAACTGCGAATGCTTCTTCTTGTTTTAATTGATTTTAGAGTCTCCATTACAATTACCCTTTAATTTTTTTTAACAAAACAAATTTATTGAAAATCCAAACTATACACGAATTAATGAATTAGAAATAATCTTAATAATAAAATGTGAATAAAATTTCTACATTTTAAATTTATTGCTGGATCATTTTAGGAAATGAAAAAGAATTTTAAATCAATTATCATTTATAAAATATTTTTCCCAATTTCGTTAGCTTTCAGTTTTATTATCATTTACATTCCATATAATCAAAATTAAAAACTTAAATAATAGATTTTTATTATATCATTTGATCTCATATTTTTCATTATAGGAAAATAATTCTTTCACATTGTTGTTGGTTTCAATTTCTTTCCTCACTTATTTTTGAATAAAGAATGGAGCAAAGCTTGAGAGCGTTTATTATTAAAATTATTTCTTTAGTTAAAGGATTTTTTTTCTTGCTTCAACCCGGTTCGTATTTAGGTTTTCTTTCTTCTCCTTTAATCTTTGCCGGCAATGCTTTAAAATTATCACGATGGATTTTTCTCCAACAAAAAAATAAAATTCCTTTTAATGATTTTTTCAAACTTAACCGCAATTACAATGATCGATTCAAACTTCATGATTATGTTATTAAATCTGAACAACTAATTAATGAACAAATATATTATTTGGAGTTTGGTGTAGCATCAGGTAGTTCTTTTGGTTGGTGGCTTAAGCAAAATAAAAATCAGAATTCTAAATTCTTTGGCTTCGATACTTTCAATGGACTTCCGGAAGACTGGGGGATATTTAAGAAAGGTGAGATGGCTCCAAATAAATTAAAGTTTGATGACAACCGTTTTCAATTTGTTCAAGGATTGTTTCAGATCTCTGTTCCAAAATTTTTAGAAGAAGTAAAATTTGAACCTAATATCCGGAAAGTAATTCACCTCGATGCTGACCTTTTTTCTTCAACTTTATTTGCTTTAACATCTCTTTCAAATTATTTAAAGCCAGGTGATATTTTAATGTTCGATGAGTTTTGCGTTCCTAATCATGAATTTTTTGCATTTAATATTTTCATTGAATCTTTTCTTATTCAGTATAAAACCTTAGGTGCTGTAAATAATTATCTGCAAGTCGCTTTGAAGATTATAGAGAAATAATCATAAATGTTGATCTGTTCTTATCAAGAATTTCAATTCATTCCTGATAAACAATAATTATAAGCTCTAATCATTATAAATTATTTAGTGCTGTTCAATGCTAAGTGTTTTTGTTAAGCTATAATTTTTCGGCAGCTTTATTATTTTGCGATCACCGGGTTTATCATTTCCCCAATTCCTTTAATCCAGGTTTTTACAACATCGCCATGCTTTAAAAAGATGGGCGGTTTGCGAGAGAAACCAACACCGCTTGGTGTTCCGGTTGCAATTATATCGCCCGGTTCAAAAGTGAATGAAGTTGAAAGTCTTGATATTATTTCCGCTACACTAAAGATCATATTTTTTGTGTTGTCATGCTGAAGTATCTCTCCATTTACTTCGCAGCCAATTTCTAAATTTTGCGGATCAGCAATTTCATCTTTTGTTACTATCACCGGGCCAATTGGACAAAATGTATCCAAAGATTTTCCTCTTACCCACTGCTTATCCCCAAATTGAATATCTCGTGCAGAAATATCATTTAAAACTGTATAACCGAAAACATAATCAAGCGCATCTACCTTTGAAATATTTTTTGTGCGCTTTCCGATTACTACTCCAAGCTCAGCTTCATAATCTACTTCTTTAGTAATTTCGTTTGGAATAATTATCGGATCTGTTGGGCCAGTAATTGAATTATTAAACTTGGCAAAAACCAAAGGTGAGTTAGGAATCTCCATCTTCGATTCTTTTGCATGATCAAAATAGTTTAAGCCTATTGCAACAATCTTTGATGGATTTGTTAACGGTGCAGCAAATGAATCTGCTTCAACTAAAATTCCTTTGTCAATTTCTTCAATTGAATTTTTAATTCGCTCAATCTTTTCATCTCCAGAATTAATTAAATCAAGCATGCTTTCTGCAAAGCCCAATCTTGGAAGCGGAATTATTCCTTTCTTAGATACAATTACAAGTGTATTGTTTTTTAAAGTCGCAAATCTCATTTAACTAAATAGAGAAATTTATTTTCACATTAATTTTTGCACTTACTCTTTAACTTAAACTTCTTTAGTGATTTCCCTTATATTCAATCAAACCGCCTCCATTGGTAGTGATCCAAATATTACCATACGAATCTTCAGCAACACCGGTAACATTGGAAATATTCAATCCAGTATTATCAAAAGTAAAAGTTGTTGTACTCGAAGGTGTTGGTGCCGAGAACTTTACAAGTCCATGATCAGTTGCAATCCATTTATTATTTAGATGATCAATCATCAAACTATTGGTTCTACTCGATGTTGGAATTGTATAAACATTTTTCCATGTTGAACCCGAATAATATGACAATCCGCTTCCGAATACGGTGCTCTTTGCAAACCCAACCCAAACTTCTCCAAG
>DAIEML010000108.1 GCA_027349615.1 Ignavibacteriales bacterium
GATGTCATTGGTCTTTATTTTACTCTTAAAAAACCGTTGGAAGCAAAAGAAAAAACGCTGGTATATCTGGACAATCACTTACAAGAAATTAATACGAAAATAAAATTATTGCAAAAGTGGAGACGATTAAAAAAATGTTGTAGGATTTATCAGTATTAAAAAGTAATCTAGTTAAGAATAAAAACAACAATCCAAATCCAATGCATTGAAGAATATCAACATTATAAAAGCTAATTAAAACATCCTGGCTGTAAAAGTGCATCAATCTTCTTAGTGAAAGAATGGGAAGATGAAGTGAGTAACCGGCAATGATAATGAGTAAAATTCTTCCTAATTTTTTCCAGAAGGCATAATCAAATTTTCTTAAGTCTTCTGTTTTGCCCCGAGTAGAAAGGACAAAAGCAAATCCGGAAATAAAGAGAAATGATGGTGCAACAAGTCCGTTTACAAAATTTAAAGCTTTGAACCACTGTGTTTCTTTCATAGCGGGAAGCAGAAGTACATTGAAGACGTGAACTTCAATCATTACCAGCAGCGCCCAGCCGCGGAGGAGATCAACAAATATGAATCTAACTTTTTCTTTCAAACGTATTAAAATAATTCTGATAATATCGAGAAGAAAATTAATTCAAATTTAATTTTTCTCAAAGTCGTGAAGTGTTTTTCTATCAAGATCTGCAAGTGCGAGCTTATAATCAATTAGAGCATTTAAGCTGTTGGTTTTAGCATCCGTTAGGCGAAGCTGCATTTGCTGTAAATCGAAACTTGTTATTGTTCCGGCTTGAAATCGCGCTAAACTTATATCGTAACTTTTCTGAGCAAGCTCAACGCTTTTACTCAAAGTTTCAACTCTTGCTTTGGCAGAATTTAAATTATCTACAACCTCTATTATTTCCTTACGGATTTCCTGCTTTTGATTTTCAAATGATAATTTATAAAGATTTAGGTTTGCCTCAGCAGATTCCACTTGGCGCTTGTTCTTTCCCCAATCAAGAACAGGAACGCTGACTGTAAAAGTTACGCTTCTTGATCCGTCAAAATCATGGAAAATATCTTGCAGGCGATTTTCATCTTTATTGATTCCATAATTTGCCGAAAGCATTGCGCTAATATTTCCCTGCGAATTAATTTCATCAACAGATAATTTACTCAAGTCTATGTCAGCTTCGGCATTTTTTAATTCATTTCTGTTAGATAATGCGTAATCAATTGCAGCATCAAGATTAACATCAACCGGTTTATAATCAAGCTGAGCTACAACATCAATGCTGTCGCTTAATCTTAATCCTATAAGAATTTTAAAATCATTTTTGGATTCTTCTAAAGTTCTTTTAGCACTCAGCAAATCATTTCTGCTTGAAGCAAGATCAATTTCAAGCTGAAGAGATTCAACTTCTGCAATTAAACCAGCTTTAAATTTATTTTGAGCTGTATTGTAAGAAGATTCTGTCTGCTGAACTTTCTCTTCGGCAATTTCAACATTTTTCTTCGCTTTATAAAGCTGATAAAATCCGGCAGTAACATTATAAATTATATCTTTTGATGCACTCGTATAATTTCTTTGTGCTTTTTCTAGACTGATTTCAGCTCTTGTTAAACTTGCTTTCAGGCTATTAAAAGTAAACAACGGCTGCTGCAAACTTAAACTCAAGTTTGAATAATAATCATTTGGAATTTGCTGCCCCGAACTAAATTGCGATCTTTTCCAGATGTCTCCAGTCAATGTAAAAGTACCATTCGTAAAAATAATTGGTTGTACAAAGTTTAATGAACCGTCATAAGTTGTATAACCATAGTCAAAAAACTGCTGCGTCCCGGTTAAGGGATTGAATTGACTTGATAGCGTACGAGAATAACTTGGAATATTAAATTGCATATTAATTGAAGTCATCAATCCAAGCTTTGCAGCTTCTAAATTTTTTTGTGAGCTTAACAAGTTTAGCTCTGCAGATTTAACCGCATAACTTTTGTCCATTGCTATTGATAATGCATCTTGAAGTGTTAATATTTTTTGTGCAAATGCAAAATTGATAAAAAGGATAAAGAAGAAAATAGTTTTAAATGTAAATTTCATTTTTCCCTGTACAATTATTTTTTACTCATATCGCAATGAATCAATTGGGTTTTTTTCGGCTGCTTGTTTCGCGGGATAAATTCCAAATATTAATCCTGTTGCAACCGAAACAACGAAAGCCAGCACAACCGAGAATGGAGAGATGATGGTTTTCCATTCTGCGTAAGTTGAAATTAAAGAAGTTAAAAAGAATCCAACAATTATACCGAGCAATCCTCCAACAACGCTAATGGTCAAGGCTTCATAAATAAATTGACTTAATACATCAACCTTAGTTGCGCCCACAGCACGTCTAACACCGATCTCTCTGGTTCTTTCCAAAATATTTGCAAGCATTATATTCATTATACCAATACCGCCGACAAGAAGTGATATACCGGCAATAGCTCCCATAACAATATTAAAAATTCTTTGAGTTTTTTGCTTTTGTGCAAGCAGCGCTTCCGGCAGAACAACGGCATAATCTTTTATGCCGTAATGCCTGCGTTCCAAAATTTTTTCTACCAGGTATGCGGCTGGTTTCAGCTCATCAGAGTTCTTAACCTTTGCTGTTAATTGATCGACAGAATTTCTGTCTATTACATTTGCTGGTTCCTCCATTCCTGGATAGAAAAACATTACGTTCGACTGATCAGTTGGCGGCGGTTCCATTTTATACATCATTGTTGTAAAAGGGATATAAATGTCTTCGTTAAAATTTCGTAAACCCAAGCTGCCGCTGCTTGCAGGCGAAACATTTTTATGCGCCATTACTCCGATTATATCAAACCAAAGATCACCAAGTTTAATTTTTTTGTTAATCGGATCTTCAAACCTGAAAATTTTATCTTTTATATCCGAACCAATTACACAAACATTTGCATAAGACGAAACATGAAAATTTTGAAAGAAAGTTCCGTCTCCAATTTTAGAATTAAATGTTTGAGGATATTCCGGAGTTGTCCCGATTATTTTTACATCAAGCAAACTTGACTTGTATTCTAACTTTTGTTCCATTTCTCTTTGCGGTGTAACAAAATCAATTAATGGAACAAGTTCCTTAATTGCTTTTGCATCATCCACTGTTAAACCGGGCGAAAACATTGCCTTTGATTTATTAACACCTTGTTTAATTGCAACCCTCTGGATGATGATATTGTTTGTTCCCATCAATTCGATTTGTTGAAGTGTTTCTTCTTTTGCACCTTCACCAATGGACATCATAGCAATTACTGCTGCAACTCCGAATACGATTCCGAGCATTGTTAATGCGGCCCGCAGTTTGTTTGATCGTAATCCGGATAACCCAATTTTAAATGATTCAGCTGCTTTCATCATTTTACCGAAGAAGGATAATTAAGAGATTTACTTTTATCGGTTTGATTATCCAACTCATCAATTTTAGCATTTGGATCCATTAACGCAACAACATCGTTAGATTTTATTCCATGAGTAATTACAACATAATTTTCGCTCTTCTCTCCGGTTTCAACATTTTGTTCATCAAAGCCGGAGCCGTTTTTTAAGTAAACAATTTTCTTTCCGCCTTTATCAAAAACAGACTCCTGCGGAACGTAAACTACATTCGGAATTTGGTTAATTATTATTTTATTGCTAGTTGTCATTCCGGGTTTTAGTATTGATGATTGAGACTGAATATCAACTTCAATTTCAAAAACTTTTATAGTTGAATTTCTGTCTTTCGTTCTTCCCAAAGAAGCCACTGAAGAAATTACTCCGGTAAATGTGCTGTCTTGAAAAGCGTCTAGCTTTACTAAAACTTTTTGTCCTTTGTGTACTCTGCTTACATCAACTTCATTTACGTATGTCAAGCTTTGCATTGATGAAAGATCGGGAAGGCTTATCACCGGCATGCCCGGCCACGGAGTATCGCCTATCATTACTTTTCTTCCGGTGCTCCAATTAGTTTCATAAACTGCCAAACCTTCTTTTGGTGCCGTTAAAGTTAAAGTTTCCAAATCTCTTTTTGCTCGTTCTAAATCAGATTGTGCCTGTTGAACCTGAATATCTGTTTTACTTAATTCTGATTTTTGAATTATTTTCTGCGATTCCAAATCCTGCTTTGCTTTCATTAAGCTAAGCTGATTCTTTTCGTGTTCCAACTTTGCTTGCCGCTGTTTAATCTCAGCTTCAAATTTCATTTGCTCAAGATTTAATTTTGAAAGCTCAAATGAAAGTTCGGCTTCTTTAAGCGCGGACTCAAGGCTTGTTAATTGAGATTTCTGATCAGCCATTAACTTTGCTTTATCAGACTGAGCAATCTCAAGCTTTGCTTCTGCATCTTTTAATGCAGTCAACGCTTCGGTCGGATCAAATTTAACAACCGTATCACCGGTATGCACATAAGTTCCTTCCGGTATTAAATAAACAATTTTAAGATTGCCTCGTACTCTTGGTGTTACAATTGAAGTTGAATTCTTTGCGCGTATCTCACCGCTTTCGGTAACCGAAACTAAAAAATTATCTTTCTTAACTGTAAAAGTGGGAACGTTAGATGCAGATGATGAAAAAGAATTCATTAAAATAATAATTATAATTAAAAGTGTTAATAATCCCGCTAATAGTTTTGAATTTTTCAGTGCAGAAGGAAGCGGAAGATTTAACGCTGTAATTTTATCATCTAATTTTTTGAAGTATGGATTGAGAAATTTTAAGGAAAGAATGTTTTTGATATTTGATAGGGAAATTTTTTTATTCATTTTATCTCCCTATTCTTTTAAGGATGTAAGCATAATTAGTAACTCCTTAACAATTCTATAAATATGAAGACTAAAAATCAATTTAAAATAGCAGATATTCAATAGACGCTTGAAATTAGTATAAGTTACATAGAAGTTTAAAAAAGTTTGAAATAAAAAAAGTAAATCATAACATTCAGAACTGTAATAGGAATTCCAACCTTTGCAAACTCAATAAATGTTAAAGTCTCTCCTTTTCTTTTTTCCGCATTTTGAATAATAATAATATTGCTTGCCGCGCCGAGTATAAAAAGATTTCCAGCAATAGTGCTGCCGGCAGCAAGAGCCATCATACCTTTTGCTGAAGTTCCCAGATGAAGAAGCAAAGGCAAATACAAAGCAACAAGCGGAACGTTAGATATTAATTGACTCAACAAAACGCTGATAATTAAAATCATAAAAATAGTAGTAATGTTTGAATCCATACTGCTGATTAATTTTTGGAAATATCCGCTGTCCCAAACGCTTTGCATCAAAATAAACATCGCGGCAAAAAATATGAGGGTATGCCAATCAATCTTTTTTATAATTTCAATTCGCCTTCTGCTTAAAAGAATTATTGGCAGCGAAGATATTAAAGCGATGTAAGTAAGTTTTAATTGTTCTTCCTTCCCAAAATAAACTAATGCAATTTTTACGATAATAAGAATGAGAAGTATCAGTAAAGATATTTTAGAAATTTTTGCAAGCTTAAAATCGAGAATCGGCTCGGAAGAATGATTTAAATCTTCGTTATGAAAATGTTCGCGGAAAAATATTTTTATGATAAAAAAAACAGCGATTAAATTAATAAAAGTTGGTACAGCGAGAAATTTGAAGAATGAAACAAAAGAGTTGTTCATGTTTCCATGAATTGCAATTAAAAGATTTTGCGGATTGCCAATCGGGCTCATAACGCTTCCAGTAGTAATTGCAAAAGCTAAAGTAAGAAGAAGTACTTTCGCAGATATTTTATGTTTCTCTGCAAGTAAAAGAATAACCGGTGTTCCAATAATTGCCAGAGTATCGTTCATTAAAAAAGCGGATAGAATTCCAGCGCCGAAAAGAATAAATAAAATTAGTGAGTCGAGAGTTTTTGCTTTTCTAAAAAACAAATAGGCTAAGTGAGATAAGTAACCGCTTTCTTCAAGCGCTCGACCGACAACAAACATTCCAAATAGAAATAATATGACATCAATGTTTATTGATTGGATGGCGTATGGAATAGAAATTTGTCTGGTAATTAAAACTGCTGCCGCACCGCCGAGCATTATTTGCCAAATATCTAATCTAAATTTACCTACTTGTCTAACGGCGATTAATAGAAAAACAATTGCGAGAACTAAAATTGAAATCATTAATAAAAAAACACCTGGTGATCTATATATTTTCCATTTTCATAATTAAACTTTGCTGAGAAAAATTTATCTTGGTAAAGCCACTCAATAAAAATTTTGTCGCCTTCCCAAAGATTAAGCTCAATTACTTTTTCATTTTGTATCCACGCCAAATTTCCTTCATTGGAATCAATAATTTTTCCAGTAAAATTGTGTGAAGTAAAAATAAATACATACCAATCATCAACTCCGTCAAACTTTGGAAATGTAATAAAACCATGCATACGTGGTTCAATCATTGTAAAACCGGATTCTTCTTTAACTTCTCTTATTGCACAATCCTCCGGACTTTCACCAAGCTCAAATTTTCCGCCGAGTCCATTCCACTTTCCTTCGTGATAATCATTTTCTTTTTTCACTCGATGTATCATCAAAGTTTTATTTTCTTTTTTGTCTATCAAATAACACAAGGTGGCAAGTTTCATAATTAATTTTCTTTAATGATTAACAAATGTATTGACACTATTATAAACCTATTTTAAGTTTTACAGTGTGATAGGAAATTGTTTTTATTAAATTGAAATATAAATAAAAATTAATTTTGCTCTTTAAAAAAAAATAGAAATATTATCGTACTTAATTTCTTTTAACTTTGAAAAAATAAATTTGGCAATAGGAGACTTATTGTAATGGAAAGCGAGTTAAATATGTCCGCAGAACATGCAGACGAATGGGGAAGAGAACCCAATGAATTGTTGAACAATTTATCCGGCGAACAACTTGAATTACCGGATAATACTAAAGAAGAATATTTTGTTCCTCGAAGTTTGGGACGTAAGAAAAAACAAGAAGAAGATGACGATGACGATGATTTCGATGATGATGGCGAAGAGGAAGATGATTTAGAAGATGAAGACGATTATTACAAAGATGATGAAGAAGATGATGAATTTAAAGATGATGAAGAAGAACCTTCTGAAGATGAAGACTTTTACGAAGAAGATTTTGATTTTGATGAAGACGAAGATGACTTTGATGAAGACGAGGATGTTCCCTACAATTAAATTATTGCAGGTAAATTTTCTTCATTTTTTACAAACCCAAATATTTTTCCTTTAATAGAAAATTTTTAACATAGTCGGTTACGCCATCTTCCAGTGAAGAAATTGGATTTGAGTAACCGGCTTTTTTAATTTTCTCCAATCTAGCTTCAGTAAAATATTGGTACTTATCAGCAAGATGTGGGGGAAGTTCTATGTATTCAATATTAACTGGCTTGCCAAGTGCATTGAATAAAGATGTTACCAAATCATTCCACGTACGCGCTTTGCCAGAGCCGATGTTATAAATTCCATTTTTATCTTTGTTATCAAGGAAAAACAAAGTCATATCAACGGCATCTTTAACATAAATAAAATCGCGCATTTGTTCGCCGTCTTTATAGTTTGAATTTTTAGATTTGAAAAGCTTCACTTTTCCGGTGCTCACAATTTGCTCAAAAGCTTTGTGTACAACACTTCGCATGTCGCCTTTATGATATTCATTTGGTCCGAAAACATTAAAATATTTTACACCGACAATTTTATCAATAATTCCCTGTTTAATTGCCCAGGTATCAAATAAATTTTTTGAATAACCGTACATGTTTAATGGTTTAAGCGATTGACAAATTTTTTCATCATCTTTAAAACCAAGCGAGCCGT
>DAIEML010000109.1 GCA_027349615.1 Ignavibacteriales bacterium
AGTTTGAAATTGTACTGCCTGCATCAGAGTAAGTTACGCCGCCCCAGCTTCCGTTGCCGCCGAACTTAATTAAGCAGCTGTCGATTAAAGAAAAAATATCATCGCTTGTAGACTGAAATCTAATGGTACTCCAATTTCCCGCCGCCGGAGAAGTTGCATTTCCGTCGCCGTTGGTATCAAATGGGTTTCCAAAATTGTCATCTAAAAGCGAAGTGAAAACAATCTTGCCGCCGGCAATAGTACCTTTAGCTCTAAATCCTCCGTTAACATAAATTCCCGGTCCCCCGGATTTAATAACAATTCCTGGATCAATAATTACATCAGTTCCAAGGTTAATAGTAAGATCGCTGAGCAGCACGTAAGTAATATTGTTGTAGCCGGCAACGTTTCTAACTTTTATTTCGCCGTTGGTCGGAACATTCTCTCCGATTATTCCGAGTGCAGTAATTTTTGAATTAACAAAACTAATATTTGTGAATACCGGATCAGCCGCTACAGACATTGCGATTGGAGTTGAAGAAGAATTGACAAGCGTATCGCCGATTACTCTCGGACGCGAAGAGGAGAACGCATAAATTCCATAAGTCATATCTTTGATTGAGCAGCTATCGATAGTCGGACTTGCGTTGATTGTGGTTACCTCACCGCCGCCTAAATAAATTCCATTATAATAGTAAGCGCCACCCGGAAGTGATCCGTATTGAATAATGCAATGCCTCAGCTCGGAAGTAGAGTCGCTTCCGGTTTCAAAAGTAATTCCGCCCCAATCACCGACCGCCGGAACAGTTTGAGTTCCGTCTTTATTTGTGTCACCCGGATGTCCGAAATTATCATCTTTTGCAGATGTAAATACGATCGAGCTGTCTGCGCTTCCCACTGCAGTTAATTTTCCTTGAACAATAAATCTCTGATAATAACTATATGCTTTGATTACAACTCCTTTATTAATTGTTAAGCTCATTCCAACAGGAATTGTTACGGAGTTTAACATTAAGTAAGTAACATTTGGGTTTGAAGTTACGGATCTAATCGGAAGAACGGCGCTGCCGAGAAGCGTTCCACCAAGCAACCCGATGGCATCGTACTGGTTATCCGAAAATGAAAAAGTATTGTTAGTAAAAACAGGATTAGCTTCAAATGATAAAGCGAAAGGAACCATCTGGCTTGCGCCTACGGTATCGCTTACAAAAACCGGATTTGATAAACCCTGGATCATCGCGCCGTAATAACAGATTGAAATTGATGAGCTGTCAATCGTCGGGCTCGCATTCATGGTTGTAATACCGCCAGTGTTTCCCGCGCCAGCAAATGTAATGTTGCATCTGTTTAAAATGCATGTGCTATCTACACTGATATCGTTAAATACGATTCCATACCAATCCTGCGAGGCTGGAGCGCTGTTCGCGCCGTCGCCGTTTGTGTCGCCGAAAAGATTATCATTCTTGTATGAAGTGAAATAAATTCCTTGTCCGGCTGAACCGATAGCTTTCAAAGAGCCGTTCACATATAAATGACCGCCGTTAAATTTTAAAACATCCGACGCAGCTATTGTTAAAGTGTGTCCGGAATTTACAGTGAAGTCGTTAAATACATAGGGTACATTAATTGTATCAAGGGTTAGAGAAGCGGATGTCCCGCCGAAACCCATGTAGATGCCATTATGTGTGTTGTTCGAAATAGTATTCACGCCGTTAAAGACTAGCGAAGCCGTTCCGTTGTAAACAATCGGCCATGTACATGATTGAATGCTGGAGCTAGTTATATTTATGTTCACGCCCTGGCTGAATGAAACTCCATTGCCACTGCAGTTCGAAATATTACCTCCGTTTAAATTTAAAGTACCCGCGTTTACACTGACGGCATCGTGAATCGAATTCGATACAAGCACAGAGTTGAGGGTCAATGTCCCGCTATAATCATATAGAATTGAACCGGCACCGCCCGCACCGTATTTGACATTACATGTATCTAAAGTAACCAAGCCAGAATAACTGTAATTTCCAGATTGAATTAATCCCCAATCGCCGCTTTTCGGAAGACCGCCGGCAGTATCTGCCGCCGAAGTGAATGTTGCATGCCGGGCATTCATTGTTCCAAGTATGTAAAGATTGGTATTTGCTGTAAAATAAACAACCACAGCAGAATCAACCGTAAGAATAAAACCGGGATTAACCGTTACATTTCCAGTCACTATGTACGGGCTTCCGGCAAGAGTTAAAGTTGAATCAGAAGAAATTATTCCCGAAAGATTTGTTTTTGCAGATATGGAAACAAAAGATAGTAGAATTAAAAAAACAGTAAAGATTTTTCTCATAAAATTTCTCCCAAAATTATTCAATAAATACTTTTTAAAAATTAGCAGCCAAAGGAGTAAGCATTTGGTTATTTAAAATTCATTCTTCTTTAAAGTAAAATAATGATTTAGATCCGCGATGAATGTTATTCTTTAAGATGAAAGAGAATATTAATATGATGATAAGTTAATTTCTGTCGAAAATTAAGTCAACTATTAATTTGATTAGTTAAATATGGAAGTGATTAATTATACAAGCCTATTTTTAAGTGCTTTTGCAATTGCTTCATACTTTGAATTAACATGAAGTTTAACGTAAATATTGTGGAGATGAAATCTTACAGTATGTGTAGAAACAAAGAGTTTATCTGCAATGGCTTTTGTGCTGTGTCCTTCCACCAAAGCATTTAAAACTTCTTTTTCTCTTTCGGATAATAATGTAGGATTAAGTTGACTGCTTGGTGTTTGAAAATATTGAAGAACTTTTCTAGCAACTTCACCGGAAAATGTCGCCCCTCCATCTTCTGCTTCTCGTATTGCTTCTAATAATTTTTCTGTAGGGCTTTTTTTAAGAAGATAACCCACGGCACCGCCGCGCAATGACTGAAAAATTTTTTCACTGTCGCTGTAAACTGTTAACATCATAACTTTAACAGTTGGAAACGCTGACTTTATTTCTTTTAAACTTTCTATTCCGGATTTTCCAGGCATTTCAATATCAAGTAATAAAATATCAGGAAGATCCTCTTCGATTTTTTTCAAAGCTTCATCGCAGTTTTGATAAGTTGCTACGCATTTGAAGCCTTCGGATTTATTTAAAATCATGGAAAGAACTTCGCTGAATTCCCGATCATCATCTAGTATTGCTGTGCGGATAATTAATTTTTCGCTCATGTAAAATTTTTTAATGCTGGATTATGAATCATAATTTAAGTTGTACCTAAATTCAACTAATCATTTGAATAGTTTTATGATTGGATTGGAAAATTAATATAAAGCTGTGTTCCATTTCTTACTGAAGAATCAAGCTTGAAATTGCCTTTCAGTTCTTTAACATGTTTTGAAATATTGAATATTCCTCGTCCATTTTTAGCTTCATTAATTTCGAACCCAGTACCATCATCTTCTAAGGTTAAATAAATAATTTTGCTTTTAACCGATAGATTAACCTTAAATGTTTTGCATTTTGAATATTTCAATGCATTGTTTAGAGCTTCTTTTGTAATAAGCTGTAGGCTTCTTTTTATCTGCGAATTTAATTTTATATTTTCAATATTATTTGTTTCAATTATTAGTTGAATATTTTTTGCTTCACAAACTTCGTTGGCAAAGTTTTTAAAATTGAAAATAAAATCATGAAGTGAATCAAACTTTGGATCGATTGACCAAATAACATCAATCATCGAATCTACCAAGTCTCTCGAAATTTTTCCGACACGTTCTATTGAGCTTTGTCTGGAATATTTTTCATTTTTATTTTTTTCAAAATCACTTTCTTTATTCTGAGTAGAAGATTCTTCGCGCAAAACATTTTCCGAAAGAATTGCAATCCTGGTAAGTCCGGAACCGATTTCATCGTGGAGATCGGCAGCAATTCTTGTTCGTATTTTTTCTATTTCAATCAAACGACGAAATCGCATCCTTGAATATGCGCCGATGCTTGTAATGATAATTACCAAAATCAAAACAATAAACCACCATTGCATAAAGAAAGGAGTTTCAATTAGAAAAGAAATTTGAGCAGGGAATTTACTTTTAATGTTTTTCCCGTTAATTGCATAAACTTGAAAAGTATAAAATCCAGGCCGCAAAGAGGCATAGGTAATTGAATTTTGATTTTGCAGCTCATTCCAATTTTTGTCAATCTTTAAAAGTTTGTATTTATAAATAGTATTTTTTTCTTCGCGATTTACTATTCCAACAAAGTTAATTGTGATTGTATTTTGATAACTTGCTAAATCAAAATTGTTTTTAAGTTTTTGTTTTTGGCCGTTAATTAAAATTTGATTTATATAAATAGGCGGCGGTAAAGTTTTTTCATTTTCTTTTAGCGGTTCATAAATGAAAACTTCTGATTGATTTGCAAAACAAAGATTTCCAGCGGCCGAAGAACAAATTGAATAATATGGTACTTTTGGAAGCTCCTCATATAATTTATAACTTGGCAATCCTTCCCCTGTCAATTCTTGTACGCCTGATTGAGTGCCGAGCCAAATATTACCGCCGGGTGTTTTTGTAATACTCCAAATGGCATTGCTTAATAATCCATTTTCCCGGTTTATAATAATGAATTGATTTTTACTCGATTTTTTGGCATCAGGTTTATAAATGGCAAGTCCGCCGTACCTCGTACCAACAATTATATTTCCATTTTTACTTTCTTCAATCGATCGAATTCCATTATCCGGCAAGCCTTCACTAGTTGTAAATAATTTTACAAAATTTTTTTCACCAAACTTATTGTTGATTAAAACGCCACTTGCTTTTGAAATATCAAAATCAATTTTTCCTTTTGAAAAAACCGAAAGCCCGCTGCCATAACCGCCAAACCAAATATTTTCTTTGCTGTCTTGAAAAATTTCTCTCACGGAATTATCCGGCAAACCATCTGTTTGATTATAAATTTTTAAAATATTTCTTGGCTTTGAATTGTTTATAACAGCAACTCCGGCATCTAAAATGCTGCACCAGATATATCCTTTGTTATCAACTAAAATTTTAAATAACGACGAATATTTAATTTTTTTTGGAATTTTAAATTTGTCTTTAAATGTAAGAATTGATGGTGAATTAGCAGCACTATTTTTCCGGCTTATCTTGTATATATTTATTTCACCGGAGGGTTTTGCAATATAAAGATTATTATTCTTGCTTAAATAAAGCGAAGGCAATGGCTCGTTTGGATAAAATGGTTCAAGTGAATGAAGCTTCTCATGCCAATTATGATTTTCATCCTTCCAGATTTCAAGAAGATATTTTGTCAGTGCTATCCAAAAGTGACTATTATTATCCGAAGAGACCGAAGCCCAATTTGCACCGATATATTTTTGAGGTAATTTGAACTGTATTAAATTTTGATAAGACAATTTTGAAAGTCCGTTATCATTTGAGCCGATCCAAAGAATATTTTCTCGGTCATACAACAATGAAGTAATATTGTTTTCCAGCAAGCCATTATCAATATTATATCTTATAATTTTATTAGAGGAAAATGAATCTTCTCTAATTTTAAGTAATCCTTCAACAGCACCAATCCAAATATTATTATAATTATCTTCAATCATTGTTCTGGGGCTTGCATTAAGATTTATCTTTGAAATTTCTGATCCCCGAATTCTAAATAATATACCACCAACCATAGCAACATAAATTGAACCATCTTTACTTTTAAGAAGAGAATTGAAATCATGT
Source organism: Ignavibacteriales bacterium (assembly GCA_027349615.1). Next base: position 5,705 of record DAIEML010000109.1, read on the forward strand.
TTTAATAATTCAGGCAAATTAATTTTTTCTAATTTTTTCTGGCTCACAAGATATTTGAAAAGTCCATTTTCAGCGGCTACCAACACTTCATTAGTAGATTTATGAACAAAAGAATTCACCCACCCAAGCTTATAATTTGTTGAGATTAGATTAATTTTATCGTGTTTGATGAAATAAAATCCGCTATCGGTTCCGCACCAAAAAGTATTATCATCATCTTCATAAATATTGTTTATGTCTCGCATTAATAGAGGCAGATTCAAACCATATTTAATAAATTGTCCGTTGTGAAATCTATTTATGCCGGCGCTTACAGTCCCAATCCAAACATCTCCGGGAATTTTTTTATCGGCAGTAATAAAAGATATTTTATCTGAAGAAAGTCCATCTATTGTTGAAATATTTTTGAATTCTTTGCTATTAAAAATGCTTATACCTTCTCCTGTTCCAAACCAAATATAGCCAAGCGAATCCTGGCAAATTGATGTGATGTTGTCTGAGACTAAACCATCTTTCACGGTGTAATTATGAAAAGGTAATATTTGTGCTAAAAGAATTTTCTCAGAAAAAATTAAAAACAGAATTATTAAAACCGTAAATCTTATTCGCATTTTATGTTGATGTTGTGGCTTGATACTTAAACATAATAAAAAAACCTTTAAATAATTCTTAGTAATCGAAAAGATGTTAAATGAAATAAGTTTAATGTATTTTTATACCGAATAATTTTGCTAATCAAGTATATGGAAAATTTTAGATTAAAAGTTTTTCGTTCTGTTGCCAGGCATTTAAGTTTTACGAAAGCTGCAAACGAACTTTTCATAACCCAGCCGGCGGTTACAAAGCATATTCATTCACTAGAAAAAGAATATGAACTTAGATTATTTAATAGAAAAGGAAATAAGATTTATTTAACTCCAGCCGGAAACGTTCTGCTGGAATATTCAAATAAGATTTCTAATCTTGAATTAAAACTCGAAAACGAATTAAATAAATTTAAGGAAAAATTAACCGGCAAATTAAGGTTAGGCGCCAGCACTACAATTGCGCAGTATGTTATTCCACAAGTGATTTCAAAATTCCATGAAAAATTTCCACACGTAAAATTAACTCTGCATTCCGGAAACACAGAACAGATTGCAGATGTTTTAAATAAAGGCGAAATCGATTTAGGCATTGTTGAAGGTAAGGTAAAAAATCGCGATATACATTATGTCCATTTTATTTCAGACGAACTTGTTGTCGCAGCAAGTTCAAAGAACTATTTAATCACAAAGGATGAAATATCTTTTAAAGAATTATTATCCTTGCCTTTAATTTTGAGAGAAAGAGGTTCTGGTACTCTGGAAGTAATTGAACATGCTAAAATCCAAGAAGATAAAAATTTCTTCATTAAATGTTGTAATGTATTTAGGAAGTACCGAAGCCATCAAGCGTTATTTGGAAAACAACAACAGCATCGGATTTATTTCAACACGAGCGATTGAAAGAGAACTAAAGTTAGGCACATTAAAAATTATTAAAGTGAAAGACTTCAAGATAAACCGCAGTTTTGATTTTATAACTCTTCAAGGTTCAGATCCCACAAATACAGCAGCGCAATTTATAAAATTTGCCAAACAGCTCTATAACCAAAAGTAATAACACATAACATATTTCAATTTGAGTTTGCTTCTCCCGGGGGATAGATTTGCCCATTACTTTTAATAGAAGAAGGATGAATGATAAAAATGGATTCAAATAAAAAATTGTTTGATAGAAAAATTACAACGCGAGAAGTAATATTTGCGTTAGCGCTGATATTTTGTCTTACGCCATTTGCTTCTCCTCCAATTGCGCTGGCGGTTGGATTAATTATTGCACTTACAATCGGCCATCCCTTTCTTCACTTAAATCATAAAGCCACAAAAATATTGCTTCAAGTATCTGTAGTAGGATTAGGTTTTGGAATGAACCTTGGGAAAATAATGCAAGTCGGTAAAGAAGGAATTATGTTTACAATCGTTTCAATTTTTGGAACCCTTGGGCTTGGATTTATTATCGGCAAATGGCTAAGCATTCATAAAAAAACTTCTCACAGA
>DAIEML010000010.1 GCA_027349615.1 Ignavibacteriales bacterium
ACCATTTTGCAATTGAGTCTGGCAGTGCTTTTACATAATCCGAAGCAGCAACAAAAACTCCTTCTTCATCTTTTAACATTTGTGTTACGTAAGGAACTTTTGGTGTTTCGGTTGGATGAAGCATATTCCATCTATTGACATCAAGTCCGTCTTTTCGTAATTCTTTGTAGCTTGTAACACTCCAAATATCAGCTGCTACTTTAAAATCTTCTTCAAGAATTGCTTGAGCTTTTATAACTTCATTAAGTATTGTTCCGCTGCCGAAAAGTTGCGCTTTTAATTTTAATGCTTTTTTGCTTGAAGCTTTAAACTTATACATTCCTTTTAAAATACCTTCTTTAGCTCCTTGCGGCATTGGCGGCATTTCGTAGTTTTCGTTCATCACAGTCATGTAATAAAAAACTTTTTCTTGTTCTTCGTACATTCTTCTAATGCCGTCGCGAATGATAACTGCAATTTCATATGCGAAAGCTGGGTCGTAAGCAACAAGATTTGGAACCGGGTAAGCCATCAAATGGCTGTTGCCGTCTTGATGCTGCAAGCCTTCGCCGGCAAGAGTGGTTCTTCCAGCAGTTCCTCCAACAAGAAATCCTTTGCAGCTCATATCTCCGGCAGCCCAGATTAAATCTGCCGCTCTATTAAAACCAAACATTGAATAATAAACATAAAATGGAATCATATTTATTCCGTGAGTTGCATAAGCAGTGCCGGCAGCAATGAAGGAGGACATTGCGCCAGCTTCAGTAATTCCTTCTTCAAGAATTTGTCCGTTGGTTGCTTCCTTGTAGTAAAGAAGAGTTTCTTTATCAACAGGTTCGTATAATTGTCCAACGTGAGAATAAATCCCAACCGCTCTGAACAATGCTTCCATACCAAAAGTTCTTGCTTCATCTGGAATAATTGGTACAATTAATTTTCCAACTTCCTTATCTCTTAAAAGCTTTGCAAGAATTCGGACGAAAACCATTGTTGTTGAAGCATCTTTGCCTTCTGTTCCTTTATAAAATTCTTCAAATATTTCTTCCGGTGGAGTTTTGAGCGGACGAATTGTGGTTTTTCTTGATGGAACAAATCCGCCTAAATATTTTCTTTTTTCTTTTAGATATTTTATCTCCGGACTTTCTTCAGATGGGCGATAGAAAGGTGCTTGTGCAACTTCTTCATCGGAAATTGGAATTCCAAAACGAGTTCTAAATTCTGCAAGTTCATCTTCATTTAATTTCTTTTGCTGATGAGTTATATTTTTTCCCTCACCGGCCTCACCTAAGCCATAGCCTTTAATTGTTTTTGCTAAGATTACTGTCGGCTGCCCTTTATGTGCAACAGCGGTTTTGTATGCAGCATAAACTTTTTCCGGATCGTGGCCGCCGCGTTTCATTTTTCTTAATTGTTCATCAGAAAGATTCTCAACCATTTTTAATAAATCTGGGTCATTGTTGCAAAGATGCTGGCGAATATATTGTCCGCTTTCAACAGAGTATTTTTGATATTGTCCGTCAACAATTTCACCTAATCGTTTTACCATCTTTCCTTCAATATCTTTTGCAAACACAGGATCCCAATCGCTTCCCCAAACTACTTTTATTACATTCCAGCCGGTGCCGCGGAAAATCGCTTCAAGTTCTTGAATAATTTTTCCGTTACCTCTAACCGGACCATCAAGACGCTGGAGGTTACAGTTGATAACAAAAATTAAATTGTCCAATTTTTCTCTAGCTGCTAAACTGATTGCACCAAGAGTTTCAGGTTCATCAGTTTCACCATCGCCAAGGAAAGCCCAAACTTTATTTCCGTTCATGCTTTTTAAGCCACGGTCTTCAAGATAGCGATTGAATCTTGCCTGATAAATCGCCATGATCGGTCCAAGTCCCATTGAAACAGTTGGGAACTCCCAAAAGTTCGGCATAAGCCATGGATGAGGATAAGAAGATAATCCGCCGCCAGGTTTAGTTTCTCTTCGAAAATTTTCCATTTGTTCTTTTGAAATTCTTCCTTCAAGAAAAGCTCTTGCATAAAAACCTGGAGATGCATGGCCTTGAAAATAAATTTGGTCACCGTCGTATTCATCTCCTTTTCCTTTAAAGAAATGATTGAAGGCAATTTCATATAAAGTAGCTGCAGATGCATAAGTGGAAATATGTCCGCCTATTCCGTGTTCAATTTTATTGGCTTTCACAACCATCGCCATTGCATTCCAACGGATTAGACTTTTAATTCTTCTTTCAATTTCTCTATCGCCAGGAAATGGCGGCTGCATTTCTCTTGGAATCGTATTTATGTAAGGAGTGTTTGCAGAGAATGGAATTTGAACTCCAGCTTTATGCGCTCTTATTTGTAGTTCTTGAAGTAATTCTTTTACTCTTTCTGAACCGCCGTGTTCTAAAACATAATCGAGTGAATATAACCATTCTCTGGTTTCAACATCTAATTCATTAATTTTATCATTGTTCATTTCGAATTTCCTCGTTTCAGTTTAATCAATTGCTGAAAAAGTTTTTGCTTATTCAATAATTTCTGTTTAATAACAAAAACGATTGATTTTAAAAATCATTTTGTACATGATTTTTAATAAATATTAATTATGATATCTAGCCTTTTTTGGCCGAACGGGCAAGTGTTATCCGTAATTTTAGTATCTCAAAATAATTGTTTTGGCTAAGAATTCCAAGAAAATGAGCTTTATGTGGTTTGTGAAGTGATACAGAAATCAGGTAAAAAAATATATTTAAAAATGATAATACAGTTTAGGATAAAAAATAGTTTAAAATATTTGTTGAAGATTATTCGGTTTCAATTCATCCATTTCCTTCCAATCATTTTAAATATTTATCAAACCAAAATTTCCTAAGCTGGTCAACTTCTTTGCGATGATTTTTTAGAAAATGATCTCCGTCTTCAAAGATTATTAACCGGTGAGTAATTTTTAATTCATACATCTTCTTTGCCATTTCAATTGACTGCAAAGGCGAAACAGTTTTATCACTTCCTCCGTGCATAATTAAATAAGGAATTTGCGGAAGTTTATCCGCAAAATTTATTACGGTTCTTTTTTCCAATTCTTGGTCAAAATTATTTCCTTCAATAAGTTCATTAAAAAGTTTTTTCTTTTCCGAATTTGCTTCAATATATTTTTTAAAATTTGAAATGGCTCCGCTTAAAATTGCGCATTTGAAATTGGGATTTTTTAGAAGCGTAAGGTAAGTCATCATACCGCCGCGGCTCCAACCTTCAATTCCCCAAACATTTTTATTTGCTGAAGTGATTTCATCTGCTAAAGGAATAAGATTTATAATATCGTTTACATCTTCGCCACCGAGTTGCTCTTTACCTTCACTCCCAGCATTGCCGCGATATTGAGAGGCAAAAACAACATAATCCCAACTCGCAATTTGTCCATACATTCCACGCGCAGTAAATGTGTCAATCGCTCCGTCGTCACGGCTCCCGCCTCGATTCCAAATTATACAAGGATATTTTTTTGTTTCTTCAATTGGACGAGCAATATATCCTTTTACTTTTAATTCATCGGAAGTATATACTATCTTTTCAACCAAAGTGCTTTCATAAACATCTTTTCCCCAGCCGCTTATAATCATTTTATCCTGCTGCGGTGAAAGTATAATTTTTTTTCTCTCAAGTATTAAAGAATTCATAATTGAAAATATAGATTTAAATTTTCTTTAAAAATAATATTTGATTTAGAACATATAAAAATTTCTTTTTGTGTATTTAAAAACAAATAAACTTTTGTAAGTTTCGGTTAATGAAAAAAAATTGAAGTGCAAATTATGGCAAAGAAGAAAATCGTTAAACCTGAAGCTAAACAATCAAATATAAAATCCGGAAATATAAAAGCGATATGGAAAATCGTTCCGATAATTTTAATAATTGCGATAGCAGCTTACTTAGTCTTATCAAATTTATTAACTAAAAAATCTGAGGACAATGAATACGTGTTTAGAAAACAAGGCACATTAACTTTTGTTGATTCTCTTAATAATGTTAAAGCTAAAATTGATATTCAAATTGCCGCAAGTGACTTTGACCGTGAGCTAGGTTTAATGTATAGAAAACATATGGATGAAAACCAGGGAATGTTATTTGTGTTTCCCCAGGAAGATATTCAAAATTTTTGGATGAGAAATACTTTTATTCCTCTTGATATGATTTTTGTAAATTCAAAAAATCAAATAGTAACAATTCAACACGCAACTCAAACTCTATCAGATCAGACTTATTCTTCAACTGCACCTGCACAATATGTTATTGAAGTAAACTTAAATTTTACTGACAAGTTTAATATTAAAGTTGGAGACAAAATTAATTGGACAAAAACTCAGCCTAGTTTATAACTAAAATTAATTTTTATTCGTTCCCATAAAGCTCTGATTCAGTCAACTCGCAAATAATGTGAGCTATTGTTATATGTCCTTCTTGAATTCGTTGAGTGTTTGAAGATGGAATTACAATTGGAAGATCGACAAGTGATTTTAACTTTCCGCCTGTGCCGCCGAGGAATCCGATCGTCTTTATATTTTTTGATTTAGCTTTTTCAATAGCCTTAATAACATTCGGTGAGTTTCCACTTGTTGAAATCGCAATTAAAACGTCACCGCTGTTACCGAGTCCCTCAACATTTCTGGCAAAAACATTTTCATAACCAATATCATTTCCACCAGCAGTTAAATTTGATGTATCAGTAGTTAATGCTATTGCTGCAAGAGCCGGTCGATTAATTTTATGATTTAATCTGATCATCAATTCAGTTGCAATATGCTGGCAATCAGCTGCACTTCCGCCGTTACCGCAAAGTAAAAGCTTGTTATTTCTTTTATAAGTATCAACAAGTAAATTTACTGCTGATAGAATTTCATCAGAACATTCATTCTTAATTTTAATTTTTGTTTCTGAACTTTCGTTTAACGACTCAGCTATGAATTTTTTCTTATCCAAAATTTCCTCGAAAAACTTATCTTAATAAAAATTACTAAACCGAAACTGGAACTCTAAAATGAATAACATCAGCGAAATTTCTTATTAAACTCCAGTTCTCCTCATTCTCGAAAAAATTTCCAGTGACGATTATGTTAGCTCCGCTTTCAACTTTTTCTTTTGCGGTTTGAGGAGTTTTAATTCCGCCGCCAACAATTATAGGAATGTTGCAATAATCTGAAACTGCTTTTACCATTTCATTCGGAACTGACTGAGAAGCTCCTGAACCAGCTTCAAGATAAATTAATTTCATTCCCAAATATTCTGATGCTAATGCAGTAGCAGCTGCAATCTCCGGTTTGTTGCGCGGTATTGGTTTGCTTCCGCTTATGTATTCGGCCGTGGTCATTGTGCCAGATTCAACAATAATATAGCCAGTTGATATGGGTTCAATTTTTTTCTTTTTAATAATTGGCGCAGCTAAAACATGTTTGCCGATAAGATGTTCCGGATTTCTTCCGCTTACTACTGAAAGATAAAGAATTGCATCTGCAGGCTGACAAACTTGATTTACTTCTCCGGGAAAAATAATAACCGGCAAGTTTGTTGAGTTTTTTACTTTCTTTAAAAAATTTTCAAAATCTCCGTCTATTATTAAGCTTCCTCCGACTAAAAATCCATCAACTCCATTTTTTTCACAATTTTTTACAAATGCAATTATTTTATCATCAGATAATTTATCGGGATCAAGGAGGACTAAATATACAGCTCCTTTTAACTTAATGGTCTTTAGTAGGCGTTCATAAATCATATTAAATTATAGATATTGTATGGAAATATATAAATTTTGATTTATAATAAAAAGATTTTCACAACTTAATCTTATTAAGATTTCATACTTAATGAAATTCTTTTTCTATCCAAATCAATTGAAATAATTGTAACATCAATAATATCACCTACATTTATTACATCAAGTGGATTCTTAACAAACTTATTTGCAATTTGTGAGATATGAAGCAGCCCATCCTGCTTAACGCCAAGATCAACAAACGCTCCAAAGTCTACAACATTACGTACGGTTCCTTTTAGTTTCATCCCCTCGGTTAGATCTTCCATTTTTAAAACATCACTTCGAAGAATTGGTTTAGGTATATCTTCTCTCGGATCACGCCCGGGTTTTTTTAAATTTTCTATAATATCGATTAATGTTGGTTCACCAATTCCAATTTCTTCCGCTAATTTTTTTGTTCCCTTTTGTTTAATGAACAAACCAATCATAGCTCCGGAATCTTTTATGTTTGCAATTGGTAAATTGATTTTTTTAAGAAATTTTTCTGTTGCCTGATACGATTCCGGATGAATAAAAGTATTGTCTAACGGATTTTCACCATCTCGAATTTTCAAAAATCCTGCAGATTGTTCAAAAGCTTTTTCGCCAAGCCCAGAAACTTCAATTAACTCTTTTCTTGTTTTAAACTTTCCAATTTTTTCGCGATGCTTAACAATATTTCCTGCGATCCGTTTATTCAAACCGGAGACATAAGTTAAAAGCGATTCTGAAGCTGTGTTGACATCAACGCCAATGTAGTTAACGCAGCTTTCAACGACGTTGTCCAATTTTTCGGCAAGCAGCTTTTGATCGACATCGTGCTGATATAATCCAACACCAATCGATTTCGGATCAATCTTCACAAGCTCGGCAAGCGGATCTAGCAATCTTCTTCCGATTGAAATATTTCCACGTTGACTTGCTTCTAAATCCGGAAATTCTTTTTTGGCAATCGTGGATGCCGAATAAACGGAAGCTCCGGCTTCATTCACAATAATGTATTGGCATTTTAACCTGTGCTTTTTAATTAATTCCGCAATAAAGAATTCTGTTTCTCTGCTGGCAGTTCCATTACCGATTGAAATTACATCAACTTTGTATTTGTTGATAAAGTTAAGAACAATTTTTTCCGCATCTTCAATTTTATTTTGCGGTGGATGAGGATAAATTGTTGAACCTTCAAGATATTTTCCTGTTTCATCAATTACAGCTACTTTAGAACCTGAAACAAATCCCGGGTCAATTCCCATAATTATTTTCCCTAGCAGCGGCGGCTGAAGCAAAAGCTGTTTAAGATTAGAAGCAAAAATTTCAATTGCATGAAGATCGGCAATTTCAGTTAAATGATTCCGAACTTCTTTTTCAATCGATGGGAAAATTAATCGTGTGAATGAATCTTCGATTGTTTGATTAATAATTTCCATGAAAACAGATTCTGAATATTTTAAGAATTTTTTATTGATCAGCTTTAAAACAGACGGCTCATCAAAGCTCAAACTAATTTTAAGAACTTTTTCTTTTTCACCGCGGTTAATTGCCAAAGTTTGATACGGCTTTATTTTTAATATTTCAATTTTAAATTCATAATAAATTTGATAAATCTCTTTTTTGTCTTTTTCTTTTTGCTTTTCGCTAATTTGTTCATCTGAAGATTTTTCTTTTGCTTTTTCAGAATTCACAACTGAAGATTCAGATAAAAATTCTCTGATAACTTTTCTAACTTCTGCTTCATCACTTATCATTTCTGCAATTATATCTTTTGCACCTTGCAGTGCTTCTTCAATTGAAGCAACGCCAAGCTCTTCGTTAATAAATTCAGAAAGTTTTTCGTCAAAATTTCCTTGGTAGTTCGGATTTTCTAAAATAAAAATTGCAAGAGGTTCCAATCCTTTTGCTTTTGCAATTGAGCCGCGTGTTTTTCTTTTAGGTTTGTAAGGAAGATAAAGATCTTCTAATTCTTGAAGCTTAACGCATTCCATAATTTTTGATTTTAATTCATCGGTAAGTTTGCCTTGTTCTTCAATACTTTTTAAGATGGTTTCTCGCCTCTCTTCAAGAAGATTTAAGTAATTCAGCCGGTCTTCAATCTGCCGTAAAATTTCTTCATCCAGGCCGCCGGTAATTTCTTTGCGGTACCTTGCGATGAAAGGAATAGTAGCATCTTCATGAAATAATTTGATTACTGAATCAACTTGTCCAACTTTAATGCTAAGTTCATTTGCGATAATAGCCGGTATGTTCATAATTAGCCAAAAAAATAATTAAACAATTTGAAATTAAAGGTTTCAAAGAAAAAGTAAAGAAATTAATATTTCAACTTGATAATAAGCTAAAAATTTACGTGAGAAATTATTTTAAAAAATCACGAAGATTATAAATTGAAGGTTATTTATCTCACAAAAAAATAATCAAAAGCATTTTTTAGTTGAAACGGAATTCGTTGTCAAATATAATATCAATAGTGTTTTAAACATTTCTAAAAAATTTTAATAACGGAGGAATTTATGAGGAAGTTCAATAAACTTGTTTTTATTGCGCTTGTATTTACTTCACTTTTTACTTTTACCAGCGCGGCGATAAAAATGAATTCAAACAACTCAATAAAATCAGAAAAAACTTTTACAGTAAAAACTGAAACAGTAAAATATTTAAGCGGCAATGATACCGTTAGCGCATATTTAGCTGTTCCAAAAGGCAAAGGAAAATTTCCAGCATTGATTGTAATTCACGAATGGTGGGGATTAACACCTTGGATGAAAGGTAATGCTGAAACATTTGCAAAGAAAGGTTATGTTGCTCTTGCTATCGATCTTTATCGCGGCAAAGTTACTGCTGATCCAAAAGTTGCCGGAGAACTTGCTCAAAGTTTGCCAATGGAAAGAGCAATTACGGATTTGAAATCAGCATTTGCTTATCTAAAAAATTTGCCGGAAGTAAATGCAAAAAAAATCGGATCAATCGGCTGGTGCTTTGGCGGCGGATTTTCATTCCAATGCGCACTCAATCTTCCTGGTTTAAAAACTTGCGTTGTTAATTATGGGAAATTATCTTCGGACGAAAATCAAATAAAAAATATTCATTGCCCAATTCTTTGCATCTTTGGAAATGAAGATAAAGCATTTCCGCCAGCAACTGTAAACGCATTTGATAAAGCTGCAAAAGCTGTTGGTTTAAATGTTAAAGTAAAGTTTTATCCGGGAGTCGGCCACGCGTTTATGAATCCGGGAAATAAAATGGGTTATAAAAAAGAAACTGCTGACGCTGCATGGAAAGACATTTATGCATTTCTCAATAAAACTTTGAAAAAATAATTTGAAGTGAAACTCATTTTTAAAGTGAGTTTCACACTAATAATTCTTATTTTTTCACCGTTGAAGTTTTAATGTTATTAATTAAATGGAAAATTTAACTTCTTCTTTTTTTAAAATATGCTCTGCCTTTCCAAAAGAAATAGTGGAGATAAATAACATACTCAAAAAGTAAAAAGGGTTCTATCATGAATAAAGAACAAAAAATAGATTTTGAAACTAAATGCGTCCATTCGGGAATGGTTGAGTACGAATTTGGTTCAGTAGTTCCTCCAATTTATCAAACATCAACTTTTAAATTTAAGTCAGCACAGCACGGTGCTGCGCTTTTTGCCGGCGAAGAAAAAGGATACATTTATACAAGAATGTTAAATCCCACAGTTGAAGCGCTTGAAAATTCTATTGCCGAATTAGAAGGCGGATATAAAGGATTGGGCTGCGCAAGCGGCATGGCTGCGGTTCACACCGTTTTCGGAAGTTTAACTCAAGCGGGTGACCATGTTGTTTGCTCCAGTGCAGTATACGGACCGACGACGACTTTGTTAAACACAATTATGAAGAAGTATGGTGTCGAAACAACTTTTGTTGATTCATCAAATACTGAATTGGTTCGCAGTGCAATCAGGCCAAACACAAAAATTGTTTACATAGAAACCCCAGGCAATCCGACTTTAGCAATTTCCGATCTCGGAGAAATTTCAAAAATTGCCCATGCAAATAAAGCAATCATGGTTGTTGATAATACTTTCATGAGTCCGGCTTTGCAAAGGCCAATTGAATTTGGCGTTGACATTGTTCTTCACAGCTTAACAAAATTTCTAAATGGGCATGCTGATGTCATTGGCGGAATTATTGTCGTTAAGAATGAAGAAACTTACAAACATTTCAGAAAACATTTGAACCAGTTCGGCGGAGTGATTGATCCGTTTAATTCTTTTCTTGTTCACCGCGGAATTAAAACTTTGTCATTAAGAATGCAGAAGCATTGTGAGAATGCAATGGTTGTTGCGGAATATCTTGAGAAACATTCATTAATCAAAAAAGTTTTTTATCCAGGATTGATAAGTCATCCGCAATATGAATTGGCAAAGAGACAGCAAAGCGGACCAGGCGGAATGATTTCATTTGAACTTGAAGGCGGATTTGAAGCCGGCCAAGTTATGATGAACTCGGTTAAGCTTTGCCAGCTTGCAGTAAGTCTCGGCGGAGTTGAATCTTTAATTCAGCATCCTGCAAGTATGACTCATTTCTCGATGGGAAAAGAAGCAAGAATGGCTGCTGATATTACGGACGGTTTGGTCAGGCTTTCAGTTGGGATTGAAAATGTTAATGATATAATTAAAGATCTTGAACAATCTCTTGAAAAAGTAAATGAATTACAATCAAAGGAAGTTGAACATACTTTGTGAAATAAAATATGCTTGCAGCAAAATCAAAAATTTACGGCGCTAAAATATTGGTGATTACATTAGCTCTAATTTTTTCTTCTTGTTCACCAAAGTTAAAAATAATTGATTCGCCAATTTCATTTTCTCAAAAGAGAATTGACTTGACGAAGCAATACATTAAAGAGCATTATGGAATCGCTCCAAACAATATTTCAATTGTTCCTAAAATTATCGTTTTACATTGGACGGCAATTGGCACTTACGATTCTTCATTTACAGTTTTCAATAAAGAAACTTTGGAAGGCTCCCGGCCGGATTTAGTTTCGGCTGGCGATCTAAATGTTTCTATCCAATTTTTAGTTGATAGAGATGGAACAATTCATAGATTAATGCCGGAGACATGGATGGCGCGCCATTGCATCGGATTAAATTATGAATCAATTGGAATTGAAAATGTCGGCGGCGTTAATGATGTTGATAACTTAACTGACGCGCAAATAAGAGCTAACATTCAACTTGTAAAATATCTTTCAAAAAAATATCCAACGATAAAATATTTAATAGGTCACTTAGAATATAGAGATTTTGAGGGAACGAAATATTGGATGGAGAAAGATTCTACTTATCGAACTGTGAAATATGATCCGGGCGAAAGGTTTATGGATTTAGTTAGAAAAGGTGTTGATAATCTTAGTTTAAAGGGGCCATCAGATATTAAAAAAGAAAATACAATTGAAGTCAATCCAATCAAATGAAAATTTGAAATAAAGCCTAAAAATTGGAACACCTTCGAACGATTATTTAGGTTTTGTAGAATGACCTTTTCTGGTATGCCATTTTTATAATATTATTTTACCGAAAGATTTTTATAAAAATGACGAAGCAAAATTCTTTAAATGAACAAAAAAGAGATTGTTCATCTATTATTCATCATGCACAGTTATAAAAAGTTTAAACATTAATCCACTAAAATTTTATTCAATAGTTGTTGGTTTTTTTAGTTCAACTTTAAATCGCTCTAGCTGTCATGGATCCGTTTTTTAATTTGTCTTTTTATTTTATCCCATCATTAATTATTTTTCCCGGCAGAATAAAAAGAGGTTAAGATGAGATTTGAACGAGCTGCCGGTATTCTTCTTCATCCAACATCATTGCCTGGTAAATTTGGAATTGGAGATTTAGGAAATGAAGCTTATAACTTTGTAAATTTTTTAAAATCTGCCGGACAAAATCTTTGGCAAGTTTTTCCGCTTGGCCCTACTGGTTACGGCGATTCACCGTATCAATGTTTTTCTGCTTTTGCAGGAAACCCTTTTATTATAAGCCCCGAGAAACTTCATGAAAAAGGATTTCTTTCAAAAGAAGATTTGGAACATATTCCGCATTCAAATCCTCATCAAATAGATTTTGGAAAAATTATCGAATACAAAAAAGCACTTCTGAAAAAAGCATATGAAAATTTTAAATTGAACAGCAACGGAACAAAAGAATCATTTGAATTATTTTGTGCTTCAAACGATGAATGGCTTGATGATTTTTCTTTTTTCATGGCGGCTAAAAATTATCATGGCGGAGGTGTTTGGACTAATTGGCCAAAGGAATTAATTGTCCGAGAAAAATCTGCCATGAAAAAATGGAAAGAAAAATTGGCTGATGATATTCTTTATCATCAATTTGTCCAGTTCGAATTCTTTATTCAGTGGAAGGAATTGAAAAAATACGCAAATGAAAATGGAATTAAGATCATTGGTGATATGCCGATATTTATTGCATACGACAGTGCTGATCTCTGGGCGCATAAAGAACTTTTTACAGTTGATGCAAATGGAAAACTTGAAACTGTTGCCGGTGTGCCGCCGGATTATTTCAGCGAGACGGGGCAGCTTTGGGGAAATCCGCTTTATCGATGGAAAGTAATGGAGAAAGATGATTTTCTTTGGTGGAGGCAAAGATTTTCTCAGCTTCTTGAAATGATTGACATAATTCGTATCGATCATTTCCGCGGCTTTGATGCTTACTGGGAAATTCCTGGTGATGCGCCAACGGCCGTTACAGGAAGGTGGGTAAAAGCTCCCGGTGAAAAACTTTTTAATACTGTAAAAAATTATTTAGGCGAGCTTCCGATTGTTGCAGAAGATCTTGGAGTAATTACTAAATCCGTTACTGCACTTAGAGAGAAATTTAATTTTCCAGGAATGAAAATTCTTCAATTTGCATTCGGCACTGGAATGGAACGAAAATTTTTACCGCATAACTTTGTTCAGAACTGCATGGTTTATACCGGCTCTCACGATAATGATACAACTAAAGCTTATTTTGATAAAGCTAAAGTTGAAAACCATAACATATATTCTCATACACAGCATTATCTAAATTATTACGGTGATGAAATAGTAAAAGAATTAATAAGGGCAGCATATTCTTCAGTAGCAGATCTAGTAATTATTCCAATGCAGGATATTCTAAACCTTGGCGGTGAAGCAAGAATGAATTTCCCAGGCAAGCTTGGCGGTAATTGGACGTGGCGTTTCACCTGGAATCAAGTTCATCATGATATTGCAAGGCATTATAAAGAGCTTGCTGAATTGTATGAAAGGCCGTCTAAACCGGAAGCGACAGTTGATATTGAAGTGGAAGAATAATTTGAAAGTTATTAGGTTCTCAAGTTTTCAAGTCATCAGGTTTTAATGTTTTTTTTCTTCAAATTTAATTTTTTGATAAACAAAAACGCTGGATAACTTAACGCCGCATATATTAAAGCGAAGAATGCATTCAACGGATCGCCAATAACATCTCCAATTAAAAAGACAAATGAACCAATTAGGAATAACAAAGTTGTCCACGGATAACCCCAAGCTTTAAATGGCCTTGGAGTATCCGGTTCTTTTTTCCTTAATACAAACAGCGCAGAAAATCCGGCGAAATAATTTGCGACATAAAAGAAAGCAGATAATGCAATCAATATTTCAACAGTGCCGGAAGAGATAAGAAGAATAGAAAATATTGTACTTAACAGCAATGCTGCTCGAGGCGTTCCCGTGTCGCTTACAGAAGAAATTTTTGTTGTGAAAAGTTCGTCGCGGCTTAAGCCATAAATAATTCTTGTTGCGATCAATAAAACTGCATTTAAAATTCCAATAAGAGAAATTATAGAAAGAACAGTAATTATTTTTGCACCCTCGTTTCCGAAAATAGTTTGCGCCGCATCTGTTGCCGGTGCAATTGATCCGGCTAGTTTTGAAACCGGCAGTACATAAAGTAATCCCAAATTAACTAAAAGATAAATAACGATTGTTGCAAGCACTCCACCAATTGCAGATCGAGGCAAATTCTTTCCTGGATTCTTATCTTCCTCAATAAAATAAACTGCACTGTACCAGCCATCGTAAGTAAAAATTATTGATTGCAATGCGATTACAAGTCCAATAAATAATGCGGAACTTGTTGTTGGAATTTTGATGGGAATATTTGATGTTGTATTTAAATGTCCACCAAATATAAAACATGCAGCAACCAGTGCAAGAAATCCTAGAGCTTTTAAAAAGCTAGTCACCTCTTGTGTTTTGCTGCTGGACTTTAATCCAACCCATTGAATGAAAGCAAAAATTAAGACAATAATTATAGCAATCGATTTTATATCATAAGATAACTCGGGAAAAAGAACAGAAAAAAATTCTCCAACTGCCAAAGCAATTGAAGCCAGTGAAGCGCTTGTCGCAATCCAATCACTCCAGCCGATTATGAATCCGGGGTAATCACCAAATGCTTTTCTAACAAAAACGTACCAGCCGCCGGCTTTGGGATACATTGTCCCGAGTTCGATAACTGAAACTGAGCCAAGCAAAGCATAAATACCGCCAATTACCCAAGCAATAAAAATCAGCCATGCACTTCCAAGCTGAGATGCAACCATTCCGGGAGTCCTTAAAATACCAACGCCAATTGTTCCTCCGATTGTTACGGCAATTCCGAAAGTAACGCCAAGGATTTTTTTTAGGCTACTATTCTCACTCAGCTGAACTTTAGAACTAAGATTAGAATGATCCATTATTATTCCAAATAATTGAAATTGAACTTATTGAAATCATTTATACTAAGCAATTTAAAATTGTTATACTCAAAAATTTGTTTTTGTATTTATAAATGTGATAGGTCTCTAATCAATACCGGATAAATTTGTGACCGATATCTAAATTGAGTTTTATCGACTAATACATTTGTTGAATTATAAAAGATATTTTAGTTACTTTAATTCAGATTTTATCAATTACTTAATTTCAAATTTATTCTGCGGATAAAAAGTTTTTGATAATCCAAATGCTTAAAATTAAAATTATTTTCAATTGAAAATTCTTGAGTGCGTTATAAATCATTCCTAATAGATTTCAAGAAAAAGCGGTAAAAATATATTTTAAATTTCTCCTTCTTTACATATTAGTTAATTTTTTAAAAATATGAGGAATAAATGAAGAAACTATTTCCAGCGGTTGTTCTTTTCGGCTTAATTTTGATTGGTTGCTCTGCCGGAACTACAACTACTAAAGATGATACCTATTCGGTAAAAAATATTTCACCAGGGCAATGCAGAATTATTGCTGACATAATAAAGATTGACACAAGTTTGTCAGGTAATTCAGATAATGACCCATGTTCAAAATCGCCTTGTACTGCATGGATAAAAGTGAAAAAAATAATCGGTTATGGTGCTGGTTCTGCGGGATTAAACAATGGCGATACTCTTAAAACGAAATTTGCTTTTACATTAAGCCCAACCAACAAAAAAACTTTTCCAACATTAAATGAAAACTATCCAGGTTTGAATGAAGGGTCTTCTTTCGAAGCTGATATTCAATTAATGCCATCAAACCCAATCGGCAATAATAAAGGAAAAGTTTATCTCGTCTACGGCTACAAAAAAATTGAATAAAAATAAATTAATTTATTCTTGAAAGGAATAAAATGAATAAAAGAGTGTTTTACCTGTTTGTTTTTTTTACGGCTGCATTTTCTTTGCAGATTGATTTTGCTCAATCAATATATTTAAAGCAGCAAAATATTCAGCCTGATTTTCTAAGAGGTGCACCAGTAACAAAAGAAAACCTTTCTTCACGGCGTGCTTGGGAATTTATGAGATTAAGAGATCCTTATACTAATAAAATTCCAGCAAACATTTCTTTACTTGAAAGAAAATTTGCCAAACAACTCCCTACTGATAAATTATTCAGACTTCAGAAAAGCAGTCAAATATTTTCTTCAAACTGGACTTTTCGCGGCCCATTTAATCAAGGCGGCAGATCTAGAGCTATTGCAGTTGATGTAAATAATCCAAACATTGTGTTAGCTGGCGGAGCTACAGGCGGTATGTGGCGCTCTACAGATAACGGACAGAGCTGGACAAAAGTTACCACATCTCAAGATTCAGTTCAAACAGTTACTTGTATTGTGCAAGATACCAGAGCAGGTAAAACAAATAATTGGTATTACGGAACTGGTGAGTATTCATCGAACCTTCAACTGCCGGATAACGGTGCCGGATTTACAACATTTTTAGGTGCAGGAATTTTCAAATCAACTGACGATGGAGTAACCTGGAATAGGCTAACATCGACAATGCCGAACTATTCACCAACATTTACAAATCCATTTCAGATTGTTTGGAACTTAGCGATTGATACTTCCAGCATATCTGAAGATATTGTTTATGCAGCAGTATATAGTGGAATTTTTCGTTCATCAGATGGCGGTGCAAACTGGACTCAAGTTTTGGGAAACGGCAATAACTCAGTTTATACAAATGTTGCTGTAACTAGTAAAAGCGATGTTTACGCAGCGTTAAGCAATGGAACAACTCAAGGAATTTGGCATTCAGCTAACGGAATTAACGGCTGGACTGATATTACTCCCGGAACCTTTCCTACGGTTTATTCTCGAATAGTAATTGCCAATTCTCCAACAAATTCGAGTGTACTTTATGCTCTTGCCAATACTCCGGGAAGCGGTATGCCAGGCGACCCTTCAAACGGCACGGATGACTACCAAAGTCTTTTTAAATACAGTGCTGCTTCTAATAGCTGGACAAATTTAACAAATAACTTACCTGATTGGAATGGGAATGTTGGCGGTTATTCTTCGCAAGGAAGTTATGACATGGTTATCCGTGTTAGTCCTTCAGATTCTAATTTTGTTATAATAGGCGGTACAAACTTATATAGAACCACGGATGGATTTGCAACTAAGTTGGGTAATGCAGACTGGATCGGCGGCTACTCAACAGCTAACGATATTTCTTCATATACCAATCAGCATCCGGATGAGCATGATCTTTTTTATTTATCCTCAAATCCGAAAGTTGTTTATTCGGCAAACGACGGCGGTGTAAGCTATACAACCGATGCGACTGCTTCTACAGTAAATTGGACAAGTATGAACAATGGAATTACAACAACACAATTTTATTCGGTTGCACTTGATCATGCAACTGCAAATTCTCCAATGATTGTTGGCGGAATGCAGGATAACGGAAATATGATGGACACAACTTGGACAGAAAATTCCAGTTGGGTTGTGCTTCCTTATGGCGGTGACGGTTGTATTTCCGCAGTAGCTGATGGCGGAAACTATATTTATTTCTCAACTCAAAACGGAAATATTATGGAAGGAAAAGTATCCGATCAGACTGGGGCTTTAATCAAACCTGCTGGTGCAAGCGGATATCTCTTCGTAACTCCTTATGTTCTTGATCCGACCAATACAGGTATTATTTATATAGCTGCCGGAGGATTTATTTGGAGAAATACTGATTTACTTAGCATACCAATTGGCACAGATAGCGCTACAACAATTAACTGGACACAGTTTACTAACATTGATACAAACAGCACCATCAGTGCTCTTGCAGTCTCTACTTCTCCAGCGCATATTCTTTATTACGGAACATCAGATGGAAAAGTTTTCAAAGTAAGCGGTGCGGATCAAGGAAATCCAACTTCCCAAAATATTACTTCATCAAACTTCCCTGCGGGATATGTAAATAGCATCGCTGTTGATCCTTCAAATGCTAATAATATTTTGGTTGACTTCTCGAACTACAATATTCTTAGTATTTTTTATTCCACAGATGGAGGATCTAACTGGACAGCCGTTTCAGGTAATCTAGAACAAAACACAGATGGAACTGGAAACGGTCCTTCAGTTCGAGCTGTTAATATTTTAAATGTTAACGGAAGTAAAATTTATTATGCTGGCACCAGCACTGGTTTGTACGCAACTACAACATTAAATGGAATGTCGACAGTTTGGATTCAACAAGGCACAGGCAATATTGGAATGATTGATGCGGAAAGTATCGACACAAGAAATAACGACGGAACAGTAGTGGTCGGCACTTTTGGAAACGGAGTTTACGGCACTAGAGTTACCACAACAGGAATCAATAACCAAAAGACAGAACCAATTTCATTTTCTCTTTCACAGAATTATCCGAATCCATTCAATCCTTCAACAATTATAAAATATAGTATTCCGGCAAATGAATTTGTAAGATTGAAAGTTTTTAATTTGCTAGGACAACAAGTAGCAACTTTAGTAAACAATTTTCAACAATCGGGAATTCATGAAGTTAATTTTGATGCTTCAAGATTTTCAAGCGGAGTTTATTTTTACAAATTAGAAGCTGGTAATTACTCAGATATAAAGAAAATGATTCTAATCAAATAACTTATTTTAATTTGTTAACTTTTTGAAAGCCCTAAAGAAATCTTTAGGGCTTTTTTTATCCTAATTTTGTCTGATTTTAAAATGTTTTTTCTTACCTTATTTAAAAAATAATTTGTAGTTTAGAACCGCTTTATCATTACTTTTATTTTTGAAAGGAGTATATGACAGACAAGCCTAACTCTAACGCAGGGGAAAGCACTCCAAAAACATTCAAAAGAGAATTAAAGCTTCTTGATTCAACAATGCTTGTAATTGGTTCAATGATCGGTTCCGGAATATTTATTGTAAGCGCCGATATTGCAAGAACCGTGGGATCGCCGGGTTACTTACTTTTAGTTTGGCTGATTACCGGTTTGGTTACAGTTAGCGCTGCGTTAAGCTACGGCGAGCTTGCCGGAATGCTTCCTCATGCCGGAGGCCAGTATGTATATTTGCGTGAAGCTTATAATCCGCTTGTTGGTTTTCTTTACGGCTGGACTTTGTTTCTGGTAATTCAAACCGGAACCATTGCCGCAGTTGCTGTGGCTTTTGCAAAGTTTACGGCTGTGCTAATTCCGTGGTTCGGTGAGTCAAATATTTTATTTCAAATTTTTGGATTAAAGATTTCTTCAGCTCAAATTTTGGCAATCATTTCAATTGTAGTTCTTACCAACGTAAACATTCGAGGTTTGCGAACCGGGAAAATTGTTCAAGATATTTTTACTTCAACTAAAACCATTGCGCTTTTCGGATTAATTGTGCTTGCAATTTTTGTCGGAAAAAACCTTGTCGCTACCGGAAATAATTTTTCAAACTTTTGGAATCCAAGCTGGTCTCATTTATCAGATGGTAAAGTTGTTTCGATTGAGCCATTATCCGGAGTAATGCTGCTTGCTGCTATTGGTGTTGCGATGGTTGGCTCTCTTTTTTCAAGCGACGCATGGAATAATATTACATTTACCGCGGGCGAAGTAATCAATCCCAAGAAAAATATACCGTTGAGTTTATTCTTAGGAACTCTTATTGTAACCATTTTATATATTCTTGCCAACGTAGGATATATTCTTGTTCTGCCGCTTCACGGAAATCCCGGTGGGATTGATACAATCGACAGAGGAATCCAATTCGCTTTAAGCGATAGGGTCGCTACCGCTGCTTCATCGCTAATTTTCGGAGCGCCGGCTGTTGTTATTATGGCTGTGTTAATAATGATTTCGACTTTCGGATGCAACAACGGATTAATCCTTTCCGGCGCGAGAGTATATTATGCAATGGCAAAAGATAATTTGTTCTTCAAAAAAATTGGAACGTTAAATAAAAATTCTGTTCCCGGAGTTGCGCTTATTTTCCAGACAGTTTGGGCAAGCATACTTTGTTTATCCGGAACTTATAACGATCTTCTTGATTATGTAATCTTTGCAGTTTTAATTTTTTACATACTCACAATTCTCGGAATTTTTATATTAAGAAAAAAACGGCCTGATGCTGAGCGTCCATATAAAGCATGGGGCTATCCGGTAATTCCCGCCGCATACATAATAGCTGCATTAGCCATTTGTATTGATCTGCTGATATTTAAACCTATGTATACCTGGCCTGGAGTTGTTATAGTTTT
>DAIEML010000110.1 GCA_027349615.1 Ignavibacteriales bacterium
GGTTTATTCCGAAGGGAAATTTATTCTAAATAATATTGATGAAGCGTATTTCAATGAAACATTAAATTTTGAAAAAGATAAGGAAACTAAAATATCTGCACTTCTTCAAGCAGCTTTTAATGAATTACTAATTAAAAAACCTCTTCAAAGTACGTCCGTTTCATTTGCTTTGCCGTTTGAATTATTTTATGTTGTTCAAATTCCCTATGATAACACACTGCTTCACCAGGATTTAATTGAAGAATTTAAATGGGAATTTTCTGTCCTTTATCCTTATTTATCAACAAGCGATTTTGTAATTCAATATTTTGAAGTTGAGAAAAATAATTTAATCGATCAAAGCAGTGTAATAGTAATTGCCATTGCAAGAAAATATCTTCAGCTCATTAATAATTTTTGCATCAACAACAATTTAAAATTAAAATTTATAGATAACGTTCATGTAGCTTCCGAAAGAGCTCTTATGCTGAATTATGTAAGCGCTTCAAGAGGTTTGGCGATGAGTGTTTATTTGGCAAATAAATATTTTTCTTTAATATTTTCGATTGACGGCAAACCAATCAGCTTTAAAGTTATTCCGTTAAATGATGCAGCTGAAATTCCTTCACGTCTTATAATGGAAACTTCTCCTCAAAAAACTTTTAATATTAGTAGAAATCTTATCGATAACGCTTACATAACCGGCGAAGAAATTTCTGAATCGATAATTCAAACCTTGAACAATGCTTTGGAAATTGAATTCAAATATTTCAATCCATTTGATAAAATTAAACCTGATCCAAATTTATTCGGCAATAAATATTATGCTGAAAAATTTAATTCGTTTGCACCTTCCGCCGGCATTGCTTATAGACTTGCCTAATAAAATCAGATTGGCATATAAAAAATGAAAATGAGAATAATTTCCGGAGAATTCAAAGGGAGATTAATCAACGTTCCAAAATCAGATTTAATTAGGCCGACAACTGACAGGGTTAGAGAAACACTTTTCAATTTATTAAACAACTTAATTGATTTTGAAGGCATTAAAGTTTTAGATGTCTATGCAGGCTCAGGCTCACTTGGTTTAGAATGTTTAAGCAGAGGCGCAGCAACTGTCGATTTTGTTGAAAAGGATTTTATTATTCAAAAAAATCTTCAAGAGAATATTAATTCATTAAATTTAGAAGGCCGTAGTCAAATTTTCAAAATGGAAGCAGTTAGATTTTCCAACCTTCCCAAAAATAATCTCTATGATTTAATTCTTGCCGATCCTCCTTTCTTCAAAGACGATATTTATACAGTTGTTAATAATTTTTTAGCAAATAATTTTTTAACTGAAGATGGAATTATAATAATTGAGCGCTCGAAACAAACTAAAGACAAAGATGTGCTTAACTTTAAAATTGAACCTTTTAAGTTAATTGGTGATACTTGCTTATATAAAATTACGAAGTTAATTTAAATTTGAAAATCCATTTGAATTGACGGCAGCATAATAATACTCTTTGGACCGACATTTAAATATTTTATTACCTTAGTTGCTAAAACTAATTTAACATTTGGAGACAAATTAAGATTTATACCTGGTGTTAGATAAATAAAATACGCTGTATAAATTGCTTTCTTATCAAATGCGACGCTAGAATATAATATTGAAAAGCTATTGAAATTTGATTCTCCAGGATCAAGATTTAAAATGCTTTGGCTGAAAAATCCTAACTCTCCAAAAAAGTTCATTAATTTATTTTTTTCATTTGTATTAACAATAAGAGTAAAAAAGGGATTAATATTTGTCGACTTCCCTTTATCTTTATAAACTTCCATTGACTCATCGCTGCCGAAAACCGTGTTTGTCCTCGTATATATCACAGTAACTGCGATATAATCATAGTTTTGGATATTTAATCCTAAATCAAATCTAATAGAAAAAGGACCTTCGTAATTATGAATTCCAAGTCCTAAATATCCACCAGTATAAGTTTGACTATTTCTTTGGCCTGATATATTCATACCTCCGAAAATTGAAAAAAGATGACTGAATTTATAATCTAAATCTGCACTAAGAGTATAATCAGAAAAATTCCACAATAGATTTTCTTCACTAGCGGAATATGTATTTCCATCTGGGAGATTAATAGTTTTATCTAATCTATCATTTGTAGTTCCTTTAATACTTTGCATACTGATTAAAGATATTTTTGGAGATATGGTTATCTCCCCAGGTTGTTTATCAATATTAACATGTGTGGGAGGAGAAATTATTGGCCCGCTGGTTTCAATATCGCCGAAATAAGTAGTTCGTTCAATTGATGCACACCCAAAAATACTTAGGGAAATAATTGGAGCACTGAACAAAAATATCATATGTAAGATTTTACGTTTCATAACTTTATCTTTCAATTTCTGTTATGCCTAGCTTAGTTTTTTAATATAAGTAATTTGAATCTTATCGATACCATACTGGTTCGGATTCTTTTGAACTATTCCTTTAAATTCTATTCTTAATTTGTCAACTTTAAATTCGTCAGATAAGTTTGTTGGTACATATTGAAATCCTTCATCTGTAACAAGAGTAAAATTGTTTTCAGATTTCGTTATTGTAGCTTTTCCGGATATTTCTTGACCTTCAATTATGCTTTCAATTGTTTCTTTGCATCCTATGAATAAACAAATGAAGATGATTAAATAAAAAGCTTTAATTAGAATTTTGGTTTTCATGGTAGTTTTGATATTTCATAAAAAATATTTTTTTATCTGATCAAAATTTCGCGATAAATCAACCGGCAGATGTCATAAGAATATCAAATAGTTGTAAAATTTATTAATATATTCATTAAGAGTTTCAAGTTCATGGTTCAGCTTATAAATTTTCGCTCCCCATATCTTATAAGTATTATTTTTTTCTGAATTAGAGATTGAATTTTTATAGCAATAATCTTCGTATTTTAATTTCATTATTGAATCTTTCGGCACGTCATTTAACAAATGGACATTCACCAAATAAAGAGGAGAATTATCAATTAAAATTTTTCCAACCAGAGCAAAATTAGACTCATCAAAATGAATTGTAACTGCATCTCCAAACACTCCAAATGAACCTCCAAGTTTCCAAACATCATATTGTCTTAGTTTTAATTTTTTATCAGCAAGAATTACAATGCCTTCTTGAAGATTTATTGGAAATCCAAATGGCCCAATTTTTATTCCAGCATTACATACTTGGTGTATTTCATCAAAGCCTAATGATTCCGATAATCTTGCAGCATATTTATTAACAGGGTTTGCTTCTTGCAAAAAAATTATATCGGGTTTAACGGCAATAATTTCTCTAAGTAAATTTTTAAATCTTAATTCTCTTTTCTCAATATTTTCAAACTCTCCTACTTTTATAATTCCGCAATAGTCAAGCCCAGACCATACGTTGAAAGTCAAAATTTTTAACTTATAATTTTGTGCCACAGTTAAAACAGAAAACATTATTACTAGAATAATTAATTTCATTTGAGGCAATTGATAATTTCTGTATGAAATTTGGGAAAATTTAAATATTCAGTTGTCAAAGAAATGTCAAAAATAATTACTCAATTGGATTGGATAACTCAGATTAGAAAGAAATTTAAACTAAATAAATTTGTTTTTTCATTAGATTTAGATTCGTAAATTCGAATAAACAATTTGAGAAGTATTTATGCGCAAAGTACTTTACCCAGGCACATTTGATCCTGTAACAAACGGACATATTGATATTATCAAAAGAGCAAGCGAATTGTTTGATGAAGTTATTGTTACTGTTGCAATAAATCCTGGTAAAACTCCTTTATTTACAGTTCATGAGCGAGTAACAATGCTGCAAGAAAGTTTAAATGATTTTAAAAACATAAAAGTTGATTCATTCGATGGACTTGTAGTTGAGCATGCACACGAAGTTGGAGCAGTAGGAATAATTAGAGGCCTGCGAGCAGTAAGCGATTTTGAATATGAGTTTCAAATGGCTTTGATGAATAGAAAACTTGCAAGCGATCTTACAACTGTTTTTTTAATGCCTCATGAAAAATATACTTACCTTAACTCTTCGATAATAAGAAACCTTGCAAGTTTAAAAAGCGATGTAAGTGATTTCGTTCCGGAAGTTGTACTTAAAGCTTTGAACAAAAAATTTTCTAAATAGAAATACCAAGAAATAAATAAAGTTTGCAACACTTACCATTCTAGCTTTTAATAAAAGTTAATTAATCAATTTTGATTTTTTCTTTTACAATCGTGCATATTTATTAAACCAAATTGTGATACGAATAAAGTATCCATTCCAAAATTTTTCTTTCACTTTCATTTAGAATTATATTTATTAAATTTGCAAACAGAAATTGAAAATCATTCCGTTGCGGATACATCTCTTAAAATTAAAACGGTTAATGAAAATTAAAATGCATTACATCTAATGCAGAAAAAAAAATATTAAGATTTTCTAACAAACTAAGGTTATTAAGTGATCAAACATTCAGAATTAATTTCATCTGTAGAAGAAAGCAGAACGATGGCTATTTCCTCACTTGTAAAAAAACTACAAGCTGAAGGAAAAAATGTTTTAAGTTTCAGCGCCGGTGAACCGGATTTTCCAACTCCTGAATTTATAAAGAAAGCGGCAATAAAAGCTATAAATGAAAATTTTACTCGCTACACTGCGAACGAAGGGTATCCGGCACTTATAAATGCAATAATAAAAAAGTTTTCCGCAGAAAATAATCTTGAATTTAAACCAGAAAATATTTTAGTATCAGACGGTGCCAAACATTCAATATATAATTTGTTAATGGCAATTTGTAATCCTGGAGATGAAGTAATTTTCCAAGCTCCATATTGGGTAAGTTATCCTGAAATGGTTAAACTAGCTCAAGCAAAATCAGTTATCATTGAAGCGGGAGTTGAGCAGCATTATAAAATTACTCCTGAGCAGCTAGAAAAAGCGATTACACCAAAATCGAAAGCGTTTATCTTCAACACTCCTTCTAATCCAACCGGAGCAGTTTATAGCAAACAAGAAATTGAAGCTTTAGCAGAAGTTTTAAAAGATAAGAACATATATATCATTTCCGATGAGATTTATGAAAAAATATTATTCGACAATGAAAAACATTTCAGCATTGGCAGTATAGATTATTTAAAAGATAAAACTATTACTGTTAATGGAATGAGTAAAGCTTATGCGATGACTGGCTGGAGAATTGGTTATGCCGGAGGAAGAGCTGATATAATTAAGCTTGCCAGAAATCTACAAAGTCATTCAACTTCGAATGCTGCTTCTGTTTCTCAAGCTGCTGCCACTGCTGCATTAACTGAAGTATCAGATGAAATTCCTAAAATGGTTAGCATGTTTAAGGAAAGAAGAGATTTCATTTATGAATCTTTAAACAAAGTTGATGGGATAAAATGTCCTTTACCAAAAGGCGCATTTTATGTTTTTTACGATGTAAGTCATTTTTATGGAACACATGTAAATGGTTATAAGATTTCTGACTCATCAACTTTTTGTAATTATCTTTTGACTGAAGAATTTGTTGGATTAGTTCCAGGCATTGCATTTGGCAATGATGATTGCGTTAGAATGTCTTATGCTTGTTCATTTGAAGATTTAACCGACGGATTAAAGCGAATAACTCGAGCATTAGCAAAGTTAAAATCTTAAGAAACCTTAAAAACTAAAAAACCTTCTTTCAAGAAGGTTTTTTTTTAATTCAGTAATAAAATTAATCTTGAAGATATAGTTGAAGAGATTTTTGAACTTTATCAACAGGCATTTCTTCACCAGTCCATAGCTCAAAAGATTTTGCAGCTTGATTAACAAGCATCTTTAATCCATCCAGAACAGTAGCCCCTTGAGATGAAGCAATTTTTAATAATTGAGTTTTGGGCGGGTTATAAACTAAATCAAATACAATCTGATCTTTTCCAAAAGAATTACTTAATGAAGTAATTGTGTCATCAATCTCGGGAAACATTCCTATTGAAGTTGCATTAACTATCAGTTTAGAATTTCTAAAAATGTCCACCAAGTCTGGCGGAAATAATTCTTTGGTTTTAAAAGAATCATATTTCATTTTGTCGTAAAAATAATTTTTTAATGCTTCAGCTCTTTGTTCAGTTCTGTTAACTAAAAATATTTTTGACGGTTTAAAAAAGCGGACCAAAGTATAAATAACAGCGCGTGCTGCACCACCGGCACCGACGACACTGATTTCATTATTTAAAATTTCATCTTTGTATGGAAGCAAAGTTTCGTAAATTCCATTTACATCAGTATTGTAACCTGTTAGTTTTCCAAGATCATTTACAACAGTATTTACCGCACCGATAATTGAAGCTTCGTCAGAAACGTTGTTCAAGAGTTGTAAAATATTTTCTTTGTGCGGAATAGTTACATTAAAACCTTTTAGTCCAAGAGCAACCATTCCTTTTAATGCAGTTTTCAAGGCAGCTGCCGGAATATCAAATGGTAAATAAATATAATCAAGTTTTTTTAACTCATAAGTAATGTTATGGATAAATGGAGAATAAGTATGCTTAATCGGATGACCGATCAATCCGGTTAATTTCGTATTTAAATGATATGAGTTCTTCATCATTGGTGTACATCAATAATTATTTTGAAAATTAATTAGGCCAGTTTCAAAAACGATTAAGGCAAAATTATAAAAATCTTGCTTTCAAAATTGTGACTTATAAATTTATCTTAAATTTCCCCAAGCAGCTTTTTAAATAACTTTGAGGATTTAATTTCAGGGTATTCTTTTGCAAATTCTGTTTTAATCGAAGGATCAATGGCGAATGCTGATTTTAAACAATCAACAGCATCTTGTGTTTTACTAAGTATAAAATTTATTTTTGCTTTTCCATAAAATGACGCGGCGTCAAGAGGATTAATTCTTATACATTCATTGTAAGCATTCATTGCCTCAAGCCAATTCCCCATTTCTAAAAGAGTTTCGGCAAGATTAAACCAAACTTCAAAATTATCCGGTTCAAGATTTAACGCGGCTTTATAACTTGCAACCGCTTCCTGAAGCTGTCCAAGCGAATATTCTAAATCTGCTTTTGCATACCAGGCTTCAGCATTATCTTGTGATAACGAAATTGCTTTATTAAAATCTTTTAATGCTAAATGATATTTACCTGAAGAATCGTAGCAAAAACCTCTTGCAAGGTAAGCTTCATAATATTGATCATTAATTTTAATAGCTTCTGTATAATATTTTACTGCATTTATAAGATCGCCTAGTTCCTCATAAATGTTTGCAATATTATATGATGAGGCTTCATCATATTTGTCTATCTCAAGTGATTTTTTGAATGCTTCGATTGCACTTTCAAATCTTCCTAAATCAGCCAATGCATTTCCTTTATTAAACCAAGCACTTGCAAAATCATCTTTAATTGCTAATGCAAGATCATAACTTTCAATTGCTTTTTCGAGTTTGTTCATTTTAACCAGAACAATGCCGCGGTTATACCAACCACCAGGATTATAAGGTTCGAACTCTAAAAATTTATCATAAGATTCAAGTGCCTTTGGTAAGTTATTAAGATTTTCATAACAAAAACCGATTTCGTAATAGGCATCAGAAAATTCGAAATCCAATGCAATAGTTTGTAAAAAATAAACTAATGC
>DAIEML010000111.1 GCA_027349615.1 Ignavibacteriales bacterium
CAAGAAATGCCTGCTGCTGAAGCTGAATAGCCGGTTTCTCGGTCATGATCTTCATCTTTAGCCGCAGGTAGTTCATAAAGCTGGGATAGGCCACCTGGTCATTGAAATAATAGGAAAAACTACTGTTGAGTTAAATCTTTGGGTTAATCCTTTAGCCCGCATAAAATTTGCCGAAGCTGTTTCAATGAATAACAGCCTGAAAGATTATGAAATAACTTGGCGCAAAAAGAATGGAAAATTTATACCTCTTTTATGTTCTGCGAATTTGATAGAAATAAATAATGAGAAATTTATTTTGACGGTTGCTCAAGATATTAGCGGGAAAAAATTAACAGAACAAAAATTAATTGAAGCAAAAGAAAAAGCTGAAGAAATGAATAGACTAAAGGCTTCATTTCTATCGAATATGAGCCATGAATTACGAACTCCAATGACTGGAATATTGGGCATCGCTGAGATTTTAAAAAGTGAGATTGAAGATCAAAATATACTTGTTTTAGTAAACTCACTTCAAAACAGCGCCATACGTTTACATGAAACTTTGAATTTAATAATGGATTTATCACAAATTGATTCTGGACGGTTAGAAATTCTTAAGACTAAAGTAAACCTTTCTGAATTTGCAGAAAAAATTCTTGAAGTACATAAACATTTTGCTTCGAAGAAAAAAATTAAGCTAGAATTAATCGTTGACTGCAAAGAAGACTTTATTGAAATAGATGATCGTATTTGCGGAGAGATAATTAGTAATCTTGTAAATAATGCAATTAAATACACCAAAGAAGGCGGTGTAACTGTAAGACTAAAACTCGATTTAAATAATGATCAAAAAATATTAGCAATTAATGTTAAAGACACTGGAATTGGAATCCCTCAAAATAAATTACCCTATGTGTTTGATGAATTTAGACAAGTGAGCGAAGGTTATAACAGAATGTTTGAAGGAACTGGATTAGGTCTTACAGTTACAAAAAAACTTGTTGAAGTGCTAAACGGAGTAATTTCTGTAAAAAGTAAAGTTGGGCAAGGTACTTCATTTTCTTTAAGATTGCCGATTTAATATTTTTTTTATTAAGGAACAATTTCAATTCGCCATCTAAATAAATTTATATTTTGAGACTGCCGCATAATATTGATATTAATGTTGTTATTAGATAATTTAACTGCAAATGATAATAGTGGATATTTTTAATTGGTTGGGGTCAATTTTTAATGATTAAAAATAGATCTGCTTATAAGACAAACATATCTTCCCTTAATTTTGGGAAAGCCAAAAATAAATCTGGAAATCTAATTATTATAGATCCCAATTTCTTTTCATACAAATTCAATTAAGATATTCATTATTTATAAAAAATAATTGAAGTTATTATTCTGCCTAAATAGATCAGAAAAAATGTGCGGCTCGTGTTTTAGTTTTTAATTAGTGTCTTCTAAGTTTTATGAACGGGAAAATAAATGGGGGAAAATTAATTCTGTCATAATGTTTAAAAACATGGTGTTGTTTTAGCAGCTTACTAAACATTTGCTATTGTGATGGAGAAATTACAAGGAGAGAAAAATGGATCATTCAATACTAAAATCAGAAACTTCAGCGAAACGAAGATTAATTAAGATTATCATTTTAACATTAGTTTTAGTTTTTATTGGAATGTTTATCTTCCAAACTTTGAAAAATGATATCTTTCCAAATCTTTCTCTTAAAGATTCTCAAATGATTACAAATGTTTTTGATACCCTTATAGCCGTAATTGTAGCATATATTATTTACCAAAAACAAAATCTGATTTTACGAAAGTTAGATTTAGAAAATGAAAAAAGGAAGATTACAGAAGGACACCTTAATCATCTTAATCAAATTTATTCAATCATTTCAGAAATCAATCAGACAATTGTTCGAATAAAAGATAAAAAGAAATTGTTCGACCAGGTATGTAAGATAATTGTGGGATTTGGAAAATTTAAAATGGCATGGATTGGTGAAGTTAATTATGAAACCGGAAATGTAATTCCCATTTCTTACTTTGGTATTGTAGAAGAATATCTTGACGAATTAAATATTTCTATAAAACAAAATAAAATTAGTGAAGGACCTACAGGAAAGGCAATTCTTAGTGGTAATTATTTCGTTTGCAATGATATTTTAAATGACCCTAGAATGGAGCCATGGAAAGATAAAGCGCTAAAACTCGGATATAAATCTTCAGCTTCTTTCCCAATATTATTAAATAATCAAATTATTGGATCGTTAAATATATATTCGTCAGAAGTTGGTTTTTTTAAGGAAAGTGAAATTAAACTTTTTGATGAAATTTGCCTGGATATTTCCTTTGCGTTGGAAACTATTAATTCGGAAATAAAAAAACTTCAAGCCTTTTCTGATTTGCGAACTGCCTCGCATTATGCTCGCAGTTTAATTGAAGTTAGTCTTGATCCTCTTGTAACAATTAGTTCGCAAGGGAAGATTACAGATGTTAATAAAGCTACCGAATATGCGACTGGTTTTGTAAGAGAAGAAATAATCGGCAGTAATTTTTCTGATTATTTTACACAACCGGAAAAAGCAAATGAAGGCTATCAATTGGTCTTAGCTAAAGGTTTTGTACGAGATTTTCCTTTAACGATTAAAAACAAATCCGGACAGGAAATTGACGTTCTTTATAATGCAACGGTTTACAAAAATGAAACCGGAGAAATTCAAGGTGTTTTTGCCGCTGCAAGAGATATAACTGAACGAAAAAGATCCGAAGAGGCAATTAAAAGCGAAAAGAAAAAATTAAATGATCTGATGGAAATGCTTCCTGCTTATTTAGTTCTTCTAAGCAAAGATTACCATGTTCCTTATGCTAATAAATATTTTGAAGATCGATTTGGTAAATCGAACGGTAAAAAATGTTATGAATACCTTTTTGGTTTGGATAAGCCTTGCGATGTTTGCGAATCTTTTAAAGTTTTTAAAACTAATGAACCGCATCATTGGGAATGGACCGGCCCTGATGATAGAAATTATGATATTCACGATTTTCCATTCAAAGATGCCGACGGAACAACTTTGATTCTTGAAATGGGCATTGATATTACTGAAAGAAAAAAGGCGGAAAAGGAAATTAAAAAATTGAATGAAGATCTTGAACTAAAAGTTTCACAACGAACATCTCAGTTAGAATCTGCAATTAAAGAGCTCGAAGCTTTTTCTTATTCCGTATCTCATGATTTACGCGCTCCACTGAGAGCTTTAGATGGATTTGCTAAAATACTTATTGAAGATTATTCTAAAAAACTTGATGATGAAGGCAAAAGATTCCTCAATATTATAATGACAAATTCTAAAATGATGGGAACTTTAATTGACGATCTATTAGCTTTTTCTAGACTAAATCAAGTTCAAATAAATCTATCTTTAATCGACATGGAAGGAATGGCTAATTCAATTTTTTATGAGCTCGTTCAAAATAACGAAACAGAAAAAATTAAATTTAATGTTCAAAAAATACCGAATGCATTTGGTGATTCCTCAATGATGAGACAAGTGTGGCGAAACTTAATAAGTAATGCTTTGAAATTTTCATCGAGAAAAGAAAATCCTTCAATCGAAATTGGTTCATATACAGAACTAAATGAAAATATTTTTTATATAAAAGATAATGGCGTCGGATTTGACATGAATTATGCAAACAAGCTTTTCGGAGTATTTCAGCGGCTGCACAAAACAACGGAGTTTGAAGGAACTGGCGTGGGATTAGCAATCGTTCAAAGAATTATTCATCGCCACGGCGGACGAATTTGGGCTGAAGGAAAAATTAATGAAGGTGCCATATTTTATTTTACTTTACCAATTGTTAGGAGCTAAATATGAATAAAAGTATAGTCGATATTCTTTTAGTTGAAGACAATCCTTTTGATGCCGAATTGACTCTTCGTGCTTTAAAGGAGACTAAGATTTTAAATAAAGTTCAAGTTCTCACTGACGGTGAAGAAGCTATTAATTATTTATTCAGTCTTGGTGAATATACTGGGCGGGATTTTAATATAAATCCTAAAGTTGTTTTTCTTGATTTAAAGCTTCCCAAAGTTGACGGATTAGAAGTTCTTAAAAGAGTAAAGGAAGATGAACGTACTAAATCGATTCCTATTGTAATCGTAACTTCTTCTAAACAGGAAAGAGATGTTGTAAAAAGCTATAAGCTTGGAGCTAATAGTTATATCGTTAAACCGGTTGATTCTGAAAAATTTATTGAAGCAATTAAAGAGATTGGATTATATTGGCTCATACTTAATCAGCCGCCAAGTAAGTAAAATTTATAAATATTAAAGGGAATAAAATGGAAAATCCGTTGAGGATATTGGTTGTTGAAGATTTACCATCTGATGTTGAGCTTGTAAAAAGGGAAATAAAAAAAGCTGACATTAGCTGCATTTACCGGTGTGTTGATACAAAAGATGAATTTATTAATGCACTGAAGGAATTTAATCCGGATCTAATTCTTTCCGATTATGCTTTACCGCAATTTGACGGCATGAAAGCACTTCATTTAACAAAAGAATTTGATCCGAATATTCCGTTTATAATTGTCACTGGATCTATGAATGAAGAAACAGCAGTTACTTGTTTAAAAGCTGGCGCTGAAGATTATGTAATTAAAGAGCACATCAGGCAAATTGGCCCGGCTATAATTGGCGCAATGAGAAATAAACAAAATAAATTAATTAAACTTGAAGCTGAAGAAGCATTATTAAAAAATGAAAAACGATTGAGGACAATTGTAGAAACAAGTTCTGACGGAATTGTTATCGTAAATAAAAAATGGATAATTCTTTATGCTAATCAAAAGGCAACCAATTTACTGAATTTAAGAAAAGAAAAAATTGTAGGTTCTGTCCTTAATTAACCTAACGATATAAATGATATTACTGAATATGATATATTTCGTCCTGACGGTGATTTAGGAAAAGCTGAGATGTCAGTTGTAGAAATTGAATGGGATAATGAACCGGCATTATTAATTTTACTTCATGATATAACAAGCCGAAAGCTTGATGAGGAAAAAATAAAAAAGTTAAGCAGAATTTATGAAGTACTTAGCAGCATAAATAAAGCAATTGTTTATGTTAAAGATTTACAAGAATTGTTTAATGAAGTTTGTAGAATAACTGTAGAAATCGCCAAATATAATATGGTTTGGATTGGATTGATCGATCAAAATGAAAATGCTGTTAAGCCAGCTGCCTGGAAGGGAGAATATAGTGAATACATAAAAGATTTAAAAATACCTGTCGGCAAAAATCAAGTTGAACTGGATCCAATTCAAAAAGTAGTTCTTGAAAACCGCAGTGTAGTTTTTAATGATATTGAGAATGAAATTTCTTCCAAGTTTTGCTGTTCAGATTCATTAAGGGAAAAAGTCAAATCTGTTGCATGCTTTCCTATTCATAATGATGTTGGCATTATTGGCGTTATTACATTTTTCTCTCAAAACAAAAATTATTTTGATGATAAAGAAATTAAGTTGCTTGATGAATTATCTTCCGATATATCTTTTTCGATTAGGTCAATTCAGCATGAGCAGCTAAGAGAAATTGCTGAAAAAGCTCTGCAAAAAAATGAAAAGCAGCTTCGTCAAATTTTAGAAAATGTCGATGCCGTATTTTATATCGTTTCTCCGGATAAAAGAAAAATAATTTATGTCAGTTCTGCTTATGAAAGAATTTGGGAAAGGCCGGTTGAAGTTCTGCTAAAAGATCCTAACTTTTGGCTCGAAGCTGTATTAATTGAAGACCGCCATTTAGCTGAAAATTTATTTGAAAAGTGCATTGGTGAAGCGGAATATAGAATCGCATTTCCGGACGGACGCATTAAATGGATTTCAGACAAGATGTTTCCTGTTTATGATGATAATAACGAAATAAATTTATTATGTGGCATGGCTTCAGATATTACTCTTCATAAAAAAGCTGAAGATGATTTAATTAAAGCTAAAGAAAAAGCTGAAGAAATGAATAGATTGAAATCAAATTTTCTTGCAAACATGAGCCATGAGCTTCGAACTCCGATGATTGGAATTATGGGCTTTTCGGATACTTTAATGCAGGAGTTGGAGAACCCTGAACAAATTGAAATGGCGTCCACAATTCATTCAAGCGGTAAAAGGCTTCTCAACACTTTAAATCTTTTGTTAGATCTTTCAAAGATTGAAACTAATCCGGACAATATTAAAAAACAAAAAATCAATATCGGATCTATTGTTAAAGAAATTTCTAAAACATATACAATACTGGCTCAATCAAAAGAATTATCTTTTAATATTTCAATTTTAGATGAAAATATTTCTGCCGAAATAGATATTCGGTTGTTTACTCAAGTTATTGATAATCTTTTAAATAATGCATTTAAGTTCACAAACAAAGGCGGCATTACAATTCAAGTTAATTCAGAAATTGTTGATGAAATTTCTTGGGTAGTTATTAAAGTAATTGATTCTGGCATTGGCATTCCTAAAAATAGTCTTCAAATAATTTTTGAAGAATTTAGACAGGTTAGTGAGGGTTTCAACCGCACTTATGAAGGAACTGGTTTAGGCTTAACTGTTACTAAAAAGTTTGTTGAGCTTATGGATGGAATAATTTCAGTAGAAAGTGAAATTGAAGTTGGATCGACGTTTATAGTTCGGTTCAAAGCAGCTGGATCATCAAAGAAAATAAATGAAAGAGAAGAAACTAAAATTGAGCTGAAAAAAAATATTCCATTTGTAAACTCTAAAATACTTATTGTTGAGAATGATAAAGTGAGCATTGATTTTTTAAGAATGATTCTAAAAAAATATTATAAAGTTGATGTTGCTTCAAATGGACAAACCGCGATCAATTTAGCATCCGAAAATATTTATTCTTTAATTTTTATGGATATCGGTCTCGGTTTTGGAATGAATGGAATTGAAGCTGCAGAGGAAATTAGAAAAATTAAAAATTATGAGAAAACACCTATAATAGCTGTTACTGCGTTCGCAATGAAAAGTGACGAAGAATTATTTTTATCTTCCGGATGTTCTTATTATTTATCAAAACCATACACAAGAAAAAATGTTATGGATTTATTAGCAGATATTATGGTAACAATTTAACCGGATTTGTTAGCTAATTTTAGGCACAGCAAAAATAAACCTGCTGCCTTTCCCAACTTCACTTTCAACACGCAGGGTACCGTTTTGAGCTTGCATAAACTCTTTTGCGATTGCAAGTCCAAGCCCCCAGCCCTGTTTTGCTTTTGTACCTACCTGCATAAATCTGTGGAATAATTTTTCCTGATCTTCTTTGGATATTCCAGGTCCGTTATCTTTTATTGAAAATTCAACTTCACCATCTGCTTTTTTAACGTCTATAAAAATTTCGCTTCCGGTTTGAGAATACCGGATCGCGTTGTTTAAGATATTAATAAAAACAAAAACAAGCTTTTCTACATCGGCTCTAATTTCCGGAAGTCCTTCTTCTATATTTGTCTGTAAGTCGATATGCTTTTCCGAAAGCTGCATCATTAAAGCAGTGGTCCCGATATCAACAATAACATCCGGTTTAACCGACGAGAATTTTAATTTAATGTTGCCTGTT
>DAIEML010000112.1 GCA_027349615.1 Ignavibacteriales bacterium
GATTTTAGGTGATGAACTTCAATTAATTCAATTATTCCAAAATTTAATTGGTAATGCAATAAAATTTTCCGGTGAAAAAGTCCCTCAAATTAATATTTCTGTTAGTGATAAAACATCTGAATGGGAATTTAGTGTGAGTGATAACGGGATAGGAATTGATCCGCAATATTTTGAAAGGATATTTATAATCTTTCAGCGACTTCATTCAAGGGAGGATTATAAAGGAGTTGGAATGGGACTAGCAATTGCAAAAAAAATTGTAGAAAAACATGGCGGTAAAATTTGGGTTCATTCTAAAGTTGGTGAAGGTTCAACGTTCTATTTTACAATTCCAAAAATAAAGGATCAAAATGGATAATATTATTGGAAGAGCAATCAGAATTTTGTTAGTTGAAGATAATCTTGGTGATATAAGACTAACAAAAGAAGTTTTTAAAACAAGCAAAATATTAAATGAAATTGACACCGCAACTGACGGCGAAGAGGCAGTAAACTATTTAATGAAAAAAGGGAAGTATGAAAACTATAAGACTCCTGATTTAATTCTGCTTGATTTAAATCTTCCTAAAAAAGATGGAAGAGAAGTTTTAGCTGAAGTAAAATCAAATATTAATTTGAAAAAAATACCTATTGTAATTCTAACAATTTCAAAAGCAGAGGAAGATATCATCAAAACATATAATCTTCATGCAAATTGTTATATCAGTAAGCCGATAGATTTAAATCAATTTAACCAAGTAATTAAATCAATAGAAGATTTTTGGTTCACAATAGTTAAGCTACCATCAGATTAAATATAAATAAAGACATGTTTGAAAATTTGCAAATATTATTAGTCGAAGACAGTCCCGGTGATGCTAGATTGATTGAAGAAATGTTGAAGGAATCTCATCTTGCACAATTTACTATTAAAAAAACAAAACTAAAAAAAGATGCATTCGAATTGATTAAAAAAAATTCATTCGACGCAATTCTTCTAGATCTAAATTTACCAGATAGTTACGGAATTGAGACTTGCATTTCTTTTGTAAAAGAATTTCCGCATATACCTATTGTAGTATTAACCGGAAATGAAAGCGAAGAAATCGGTGAAGAAGCCTTGATGTACGGAGCTCAGGATTATTTAATAAAAGGGCAAGTTGATAATAGGCCGCTATCAAGAGCATTAAGATTTAGCATTGAAAGATTTAGAATTCAGAAAAGATTAAAAGAAAGTGAAACTCGATTTAGAATAATTATCGAAAAAAACGATGACAGCATAATTCTAATTGATAAAGACAGTATAATAAGGTTTGTTAATCCAGCGACAGAAATATTATTTAACAAATCCAGTGAAAAATTAATAGGTCAGAAATTTGATTTTCCGTTGATTGAAGAAAAACCATACGAAATAGAAATAAAAAGGAATTACAATGATTTTAGAAATGCAGAAATAAGTATTGTGGAAATTGAGTGGGAAAATATTCCGATGCTTATGTTAACTCTACATGACATAACAGAAAGAAAAAATGCTGAGAATTTGTTAAGAGAAAGTGAAGAAAGATTTCGATTGATTTCTGAAAATTCTTTAGACTTTATCAGCATGGTAAGTGAAAATGGATCATTCGTTTATGCAAGCCCATCTTTTGAAACTCTTCTCGGCTATCCAATAAGAGAACTTTATAAAAAAAGTTTATTTGACTTGATAATCGAGGAAGATCTAAAAAATATTCGTAATTGGAAAAATAAAGTACAAGAAAAATTTAGAATTAAAGATTCAAAAGGAAATTGGCGATGGATGGAAGGCTCGAGTTACACAATTTTATGGAAGCACCAAACTTTTATAATTTCAGTATCGCACGATATTACTGAAAGAATTGCAGCAGAAAATGAAATTAAAAAATTAAACGCCGAACTTGAAGAAAGAGTATTCCAAAGAACAGCCGAATTAGAAGCCGCGAATAAAGAGTTAGAATCGTTCAGCTTTTCTGTTTCACACGATTTACGTGCGCCGTTAAGATCAATTGATGGTTTTAGTAAAATATTAATTGAAGATTTTAAAGACAAATTAAATTCAACAGGACAAGATTATTTAAATAGAGTTCGACAGGCTACAATTCGAATGTCTGATCTTATTGATGATTTTTTAAAACTCTCAAGGATTACAAGAGCTGAATTAAACAGAACGAAAGTAAACTTAAGCCAAATTGCAATTGAATATCTGAATGAATTATTAAATGCATGTCCCGAAAGAAAAGTTAAATTTTTAATAACACCTGATCTTTATGTTAATGCAGATAACCAGTTAATGAAAATATTGATGGAAAATCTTCTTGGAAATTCTTGGAAGTTTACAAAGAATCATTTGGAAGCTGTAATTGAAGTCGGTTCATATGAAAATAAAGATGGAAAAATATTTTATGTTAAAGATGACGGAGCTGGATTTAATATGTTGTATGCTTCAAAACTTTTTACTCCTTTTGAACGACTTCATTCATCAACTGAGTATGAAGGTACTGGAATTGGATTAGCAACAGTTCATCGAATTATTACACGGCATGGAGGAAAAATTTGGGCTGAAGGAGAAGTAGAAAAGGGAGCTAAAATTAGTTTTATTTTACCTTGATGAGGAGGGAATATGTTTACAAAATCGATTTTACTTGTGGAGGATAATCCAGACGATGAGGCTTTAGCTCTGCGAGCATTCGGCAGCAGCAACTTTCCGCATCCACTAAGAGTTGTTCATGACGGGAAAGAAGCAATTGATTATTTATTGTGTACAGGAGGATTTTCAAATAGAAATCCTAATGAAATGCCGGCATTAATAATGTTGGATCTAAAACTACCTAAAGTTGCTGGCTTAAAAGTCCTGCAAGTTGTTAGAACTCATGAAAGAACTAAAATGGTTCCGGTTGTAATTTTAACATCTTCAAAAGAAGAAAAAGATGTACTAAATGCTTACTCGCTTGGAGCTAACAGTTACATACGAAAGCCAATTAGGTTTGAAGATTTTGTTGATACAATAAAAGAGATTGGGAAATATTGGCTTCGATTAAATGAATTACCTCAAAACTTAGGATAATTATGAATAATGAAAT
The DNA here is from genome assembly GCA_027349615.1 of Ignavibacteriales bacterium. Next base: position 3,078 of record DAIEML010000112.1, read on the forward strand.
AAATGTTCTAATAGTTGAAGACAACGAAGATGATGCTTTACTTATTTTAATTGAAATACAAAAATCAAATTATAAAATTAATAATGTAATTGTCTCCTCGGCTGATGAATTATTAAATTCTCTCAAAAAACAAAAATGGGATATTGTAATTTCTGATTATGTAATGCCTGGCTTTTCTGGATTGGAAGCCTTGAAAATTGTAAAAGAATTTGATGAGGATTTACCATTTATAATTGTTTCCGGCACAATAGGGGAAGCAGTGGCAGTTGAAGCAATGCGTTCCGGTGCGGATGATTATTTAATGAAAAATAATTTAACTCGATTAATTCCTGCAATAAAACGCGAACTGCGAGAATCAATAATTCACAAAGAAAGAAAATTTACAAAAGAAAAATTAAAAGAAAGCGAAGAATTATATAAAACTTTAGTAGAAACTTCTCCTGAAGCAATTGTGTTAATAGATGTTGATGGAAATATTTTATTTAGCAATAAACAAGGAGCCAGGATTGTAAAAGAAAATCATGTAGATAACTTGAAGAATAGAAATGTTTTTGAATTTATCTATCAAGATGATTTAGAAATTGCTAAAGCAAATTTGTTAAAAGCAAAAGAAGGAGAAATGTTAAATGATTTGGAAATTCGAATATTAACTAAAGACAATAATATCATTAATGCTGAAGTTAGAGCTGCATCAATATTAAATAATGAAGGTATGCCAAAATATTTTATTCTAATGTTAATTGATGTAACCAAAAAAATTCAAGGAATAAAAAATAGATTAAAATCTGAAGCTGAGTTAAGATCGGTTTGGGAAAATTCATTCGATGCGATGAGATTATGCGATGAGAATGGAATAATTGTACGAGTCAATACTGCATTTTGTAAAATGATGAATAAAACAAAAGAGGAATTAGAAGGGCAAAGATTTGATTTTGCATATAATGATAAAGATTTAGAATCACTTGAAAAGTATAAACAAAGATTTAAAACACATTCAATTCAGCCAACATTGGAAACAGAATTAAACATTGAAGGTAAAGATAAATTATGGGTAGAGCTTTCAAACTCATTTATAGACTTGGCAGATCAGCCTACACTTTTATTAAGTATTATTAGAGATATTAGCGAAAGAAAAAATTATGAAAATAGTTTAATCACTGCTAAAGAAAAAGCAGAAGAAATGAACCGGATGAAAAGTAATTTCTTAAATAATATGAGCCATGAAATTAGAACGCCGATGGTTGCAATTTTAGGTTATGCCCAATTAGTTTTAAGTGAAATTGAAGCTCCGGATCAGCAAGAAATGATGAAAGGAATTGTAAACTCCAGCAGGAGATTAATGGAAACGATTAATTCGATTTTAGATTTATCAAGGATTGAATCAGGCAAAGTTGAACTTGAATATAAAAAAATAAATTTAGTAACGGAGACAAAAGAAATCATTGAAAGACTATCAATTTTAGCTGAGCAAAAAGGATTATATTTAAAATTTTCAACCAGAGAAGATCTAATATTTTCGTCTCTTGATGTTAATCTTTACGACCAAATAGTAGAAAATTTAATTGGCAATGCAATTAAGTATACTGAAAAAGGTGGAATTATTGTTGAAGTAACAAAATTATTTGTAAATGGAGAAAACTGGTCGGTGCTTAATGTAATTGACACCGGAATAGGAATTCCACATGAAAGTCTTGAAATAATATTTGAAGAATTTCGTCAAGTTAGTGAAGGCATTGGAAGACGATTTGAAGGAAGCGGACTTGGATTAACTATTACCAAAAAATACGTTGATATGATGAATGGGAAAATTTCAGTTGAAAGCAGATTTGGAAGAGGCTCAGTATTTTCAGTAAGATTTCTGTCTTGTTTACCAAATGAAAATGAACTTGAATCGAGAATTATTTCTTCAGAGAAAGATTTTGGAATTGGTGGGAATGAACTAAATATTAAAACTGATCTAGCACAAATTCTTTTGGTGGAAAATGATTTAGGATCGATTAATATTACAAAACGTTTCTTAAAAGGTTTATACGAATTAGACTGCGTAGAAAATGGAGATAACGCAATTGAAATGGTAAAAAATAAAAAGTACGATTTAATTTTAATGGATATAAACCTCGGTTATGGAAAAAGCGGAGTTGATACTTCATTGGAAATTAAAAATATTAATGGTTATGAAAATATTCCCATCGTTGCATTAACTGCTTATGCAATGCAGAGCGATAAAGAATATTTTTTATCATTAGGATTAACACACTATTTAGCAAAACCATTTGATAAAAGCGATTTGATCAATTTAATTGAACAAATATTACATTCGTCGAACAAAGATAAACTGCACTAAAAGTTTTATAATCATTTAAGTTTCATTAATCAATTTAGAAAGGGGTACTTATGGGACCTCTGTTTAACATCTTAATGATTGAAGATTCTGAAGATGATGCACTTCTTTTAATAAGAGAATTAGAAAAAATCGAAAGCGATATTTTAACAAAAAGAGTTGATACTCCAGAAGCATTAATGTATGAATTAAAAAATAGAAAATGGGATTTAATTCTTTCGGATTATGTGATGCCTTCTTTTAATGGTATAGACGCACTTAAAATAGTAAAAGAGTACAATAAAAATTTGCCATTCATTTTAGTCTCTGGCACAATTGAAGAATCAGTTGCTGCAGAAGCAATAAAAAGAGGCGCAAATGATTACGTTATGAAAGGAAATTTATCAAGACTTACAAAAGTAATTGAGGAAATGAAAAATAGTATAAAAGAATCTCAAACCATTGCTCAAAATGAATATGAAAAAGAAGGTGAAATAATAAATTATCCTGAGAATAATTTCAAATTAAAAGAAAATGGCAAAACATTTTCAAAATTAATTTCATTTTTTAATTTTGATGATAATTCTAGAGACAAAAGATTTATTATCACTTCAATTTTTATAATCATATTTGTTTTATCAAGTATTTCAATTATAAATGATATTGAAGCTTTAGTTTATCAAGAATTGCAAATTTCTAAGTTCCATTTTATTAGCGATGTATTTAACCTATTCTTCATACTTATTTTATTTATTTTCATTTATTTTATTCTTAAAAAAATCAACATAAGTGCTCTCTTGGAAATAGAATTGCGAAAAAAAAATGAAGAGACAAATGCATTCCTAGCTGCTATTATTGAATCTTCTGAAGATGCAATATTTAGTAAAAAATTAGACGGCAATATTACTAGTTGGAATAAAGGAGCAGAAAGTATTTTTGGTTATAAAGAAAATGAAATTATTGGGAAATCGATTAAGAAAATAATTCCAGAAAATAAAATCGAAGAATTCGACAATATAATTGAGAAAGTTATAAATGGAATTACTTATGAAAGTTTTGAAACGAAAAGAATTAAAAAAGACGGGACAGTGATTGACGTTTCATCAACAATATCACCAATAAAAAATTCTGATGGAAAAATAATCGGTGCATCGTCAATTAGCCGTGATATTAGGAAACAAAAGAAGCTTGAAGAAGTTCTGCATTCAATGTCACTTTACACTAGAAGTTTAATAGAAGCAAGCCGTGATCCTTTAGTTACTATAAGTACAGAAGGAATAATTACCGATTTAAATAAAGCAATGGAAGAAGCAACAGGAATATCTAGGAATGAATTAATCGGAATTAATTTTGCTAAGGTATTTGTTGAAACTGAAAAAGCATCTCAATGTTATCAATATGTGATTCGCGATGGATTTATAAAAGATTATTCATTAACAATTAAACATGCGAATGGGGAATTAATGGATGTCGAGTTAAATGCAACAGTCTATAAAAATGAATTAGATGAATTACAAGGAATATTTGTTACTGCCAGGGACGTTACAAAAAGAAAAAAGGCTGAAGAATCTATAAAAGCTGAAAGACAAAGATTTGATAAAATAATGGAAATGCTGCCCGTGTTCTTAACACTAACTACAAATGATTATCATATTTCTTATGCAAATCGATTTTATAAAGAAAGATTTGGAGAAATAGATAATAAACTTTGTTATAAATTTCTTTATAATAGAAACCAGCCATGTCTAGATTGTATACCATTAAAAGTTTTAGAAACGAAAATTCCTGAAAACTGGGAATGGAGTGCACCAGATAATAAAAATTATTTTGTTACTTGTTTTCCATTTAAAGATATTGACGAACGATTGCTTGTTCTTGAAATGGGCATAGACATAACTGAAAGAAAACGAGCTGAAGAGGCACTTCGCCAAAGTGAACAATTATTAAAAACAGCTCAAGAGATTGCACAAATTGGGCATTGGCACTTTAATTTAATTACAAATAAACTCGTTTGGTCAGATGAAATCTTTAGAATTGTAGGATTAATAAAAAACGGAACTGATGTTTGTTTTGATGTTTATTTAAATACAGTTTATTCTGAAGATAAAGAATTGGTTAAGCAAGCCTTCTATAATGCAATTAACAATAAAATTAATTATGATATAGAATATCG
>DAIEML010000113.1 GCA_027349615.1 Ignavibacteriales bacterium
CTTCAATATAATAAGCGCCTTTTTTTTCAAATGAAGAAAAATCCAAACGGAATGTTGAAATGAAAGGGCCATATTTACCATACGATTTTATTTTATTTGATGACCAAACAACTTCACCGGTAAGCGCATCGTGAATTGAAAATACTTTTGGAGAAATATTTTCTTTGCTTACAAACACCGCTGCTTTTACGGATTTTTGCAAATATCCAATTTGATTAATTCTTATCCAGCTTTGCGCAAACAATTTAGATGTGAAAGAAAAAAATAGAGATAATAAAACAAAGGCTGCAAAAAGGTTTTTCTTTTTCATGTTATCCAGAATATTAGACAAAGATTATTTGTTTACATCCTAAATCTACATTTAATTAAATAATGTGTGGAAAGAAATTTTATAAAAATTTTTTGTGGCTTTTGGAAATCAAATACAATATTTTACAAAAAATATTTTTCATTGAATCAGCTTTATTCAAATTTAGAGAAGGGTCCTAAATTAATCAGGCCGATGTTTCAATGAGAATTGTTTTTGTCTTTCGGTTTTGAAAGAAGTTTATACAGGCCGTAACCCGCTAATGTAATTCCAATAATCCCGCCGGTATTTCTAAAGACTTTTGAGTTGGCAAATTTTTCAAGGCTCATACCGCCGCCGGTTTGCCGCATTTCTTTTTCGCTGTAAATGGAATCCATAAACTCAACTCTATCTTTTAAAGATTTAAATGCAATTGTAATGTTCGATCCATCTTTAACCGGCGAAAAAGTTACGGCGCATTTTTCTGGTTCATTATCATCCAGATGATCGACATTCTCAAATTCCCACTTGCCGCGAAAAATTGTATAATTTACAACACTTCTCTTTTCACGGGAATACAATGGGTCATTGAAAATTAATACTTTTTTGCCTTCTTCGTTAACAATTGTTTTTACATTATAATCTTCAGGATTTTTCTGAGTAAGCTCATCATTATCATCTAAATCATGCAGCTCAGTTGAATCAACCGCTAATTTAAGTGATTCTGATTCTTTTGCTTTTTTTTCAAGAATGTCTCTTACTTTTCTCTTCAATTTTTTCCTATTAAGATTTTACTCGTTTTAAATTACAAATAACTTTACAAATTTTGAGATGAAAAATCAACGGCATTTTTTACAGTAAGATGCTCAATTTTAATTGAAGTAAAATTATCTTTATTAAATAATTTGAAATTTTCCGACTATTTTAGCCGTAAGAAATCATATAAAGAAAATTCAGTTTCGTAAAAAAATACTTTGATAGATTTAAGAAAGACAGTATATTTTGTTCCAAATTCGTATCTATACTATAAAATAATTTAAAGGGTACATTTATGGAACAACAAAAGGTCGATATGTTTCTGATGTCTTATGGCAAATATTTCGAAGGCCATCAGTTGATGATGCTTCGGGATAAATTGACTACTTTAGACGATTCAAAATTTCTTCAACTTCAAGCGGCTAATTTAAAAGACCCGACTACACTTCTTATTGTATCAATAATAGGAGGACACTTTGGTATAGATAGATTCCTTTTAGGTGAGGTAGGCCTTGGTATTGCAAAATTATTAACGTGCGGCGGACTTGGAATTTGGACTATGGTCGATTGGTTTCTAATCATGGGAAGAACACGTGAAATTAATATGCAAAAAGTTCAAAGCGTTTTGTATTAAATTATGAATGAGTAAGAATAATCTATATACATTCCTACTACTTTTCTCGTTAGTTGGATATATTTGGATTGCATGGAATGTTGAAAGTAGTTACCGTGAAAAACCCATTGCTGATTTTTGTTTGTTCAAAGCTGTAACTCATATTCCTTGCCCTTCTTGTGGAACTACGCGTTCGTTAGTTTTTTTAGTGAATGGTCAAATTGAAAAATCATTCATAACAAATCCTTTCGGAATGTTAGCAGCAATTGCATTGATCATAATTCCGATTTGGTTAATTACAGATATAATCAGAGGCAGTGAAAGTTTTATTAAATATTATAAACTTGGTGAAAAACTCTTTATTAAAAATAAGTGGATTTCAGTTACAGCTGTTATAATTGTTTTGTTAAATTGGTTTTGGAATATCACTAAAGGTCTATAGATGATAGGAAAAAATAATTTTCTTTATGTTCCAAACGAGGATGAATCTGAAAAAGCTTCCAATAGTTATCTACTATCTTTAATCGCTATAATGACCGGTTTTCCAATTCCATTATTCAACCTTATTGCAGCAATAATCTTTTATTTGGGAAATAAAAAAGGAACTTACTTTGTTCGGTGGCATTGCATGCAGGTTTTGCTGGCTCAGACAATTACTTTTATTATAAACTTAATAGCTGTTATTTGGGTTTTAGGAATATTGTTTTGGAATGTTGCCTTAACCAATAATTTCATCTCGTTTATTATAACTGCCGCCGTATTTAATTTAATTGAATTTGTTGCTACAATTTATTCGGCAATTCAAATCCGAAAAGGATTGCATATTTCTTGGTTAGTTATTGGGCATTTAACCGATATGTTTGTGAAAGAATAAAATGCACAAAGCTTATTTTCAACTAACTTTATTAATAATCCTCTTTGTTGGATCTTGGCAGTTACTAAGTAAAATTAATTTTATTGAATTTTTCCAAATCGAAAAACTGACAAAAGAAAGCGAGAAAAAATTAGGAAAAGTAATTCTTGATTCTGTCCGAAGAGATAACCATGAATTAAATTCTGACGATGTTTATACTTATGTTGAAAATATGAAATCAAAATTATGCAGAGCAAATAATATCCCTGATTCATTGATTTCAATTTATATTTTTGAAAACGATAATGTTAATGCTTTCACTCTACCGAATTCCAAAATAATTATTTATACAGGACTGATTGATTATTGCAAAACTCCTGATGAATTATGCGGAGTAATTGCCCATGAATTAGCACATGTTGAACATCATGATGTTATGAAAAAGTTAACTAGAGAAGTCGGCTCATCAATGATGTTAACTCTAGCAGGCGGCGCTGCAAGCGGTGGAATTGGAAAAGAAATTGTAAAAATTGTTTCTTCAACTGCGTTTGATAGAGAACAGGAATCTGAAGCCGATAAATCTGCAGTAATATATTTATCAAATGCCGGTGTTGATCCTACAAACTTGGCAAATCTTTTATTCCGATTATCTCGTGAAAAAAATGATGTTCCAAAACAATTTGAATGGTTGAGCAATCATCCAAATTCTAAAGATAGAGCCGCAGATATTTTATTTCTCATGAAAAAGTATAATCAAAAGTTTAAACCAGAATTTAATGAAAACAGTTGGCTTGCAATTAAAAAAATTGTTGATGAGTCATTAAATAAAGAAAGAAACCACCCTCAAAAAAAATAATTATTAATTTGAGAATGGTTTCTTACTAACATCATGTCCTTTTCTTCAATCAAAATCAATTTAAATAAAAATAAACGTAACTAATTTTTTTTAATTCTGTCCTTAAGGATTCGTTGACAAAAAATTTTTCTGAGTATCTAAATAATCCTGGTAAATTGCCGAACAAACTTCTTTAATTTTTTCTTCTTTACTTGATTCAGAAAAATTCTTTATCGAAGCCATTCCCTTGTCATTTCCTATATTGTAAATTGACATTGCAGCAGATACTCGTGTTGTAAAATCTTTTGATGAATCATTTAAAATATCAACTAGAGGTTCAATCGTTTCTGTGATTTTATATAAACCCGCATAATGAATACAGCTTTTCACTAAACCTGCATTTGATGATTTCAATCCCATTACATAAGATTTAATATTATTCTTACTCATCAATTTTTCATTTTCACCGATTCGAGTATTTCCAAACGAATTGGAAGAAATCAAAAGAATAATTGCCATTGAAAAAGCCGAAAGATTTTTTAGATAATTATTTTTCATTTCACTCACCTTTATTTATTGTCTCATTTATATAGACTTGCCAATTCGAAAAATGATTACAATGAATTTTTAAGCGGATGAAGAGATTGATAGGCGGTAAAATGATTAAATAATTTATTAGAGTTTGCTGGAACCTTTAATCATTTTATAAAAAGAGAGTTTTAGTAATTCAATTAAACATTAAAACCTTAAACTGCAAGTAAAAAATTTAAAAATTTTATTTCTTGACATCCTTTATCATCAACATTATTATTCTGCTGTAAAAATTTTAATAAGAACGTTTTTTATAATTTATTTTTTTAAAAACATAAAATGGCTGTAATTGGATTAGATTTAGGCGGGACAAAGATTGCTGCGGCAATTTTTAATAAAAATGGAAATATTCTTAAAAAAGAATTAGTACCGCTTGAAAAAAGAAAAGGAGCCGATGTTGGCAATCTGATTAAAAGTACTTTAATTAATTTGATTGAATATAGCCATCGAGAGAAAATTAATATTGAAGCTATTGGTGCATGTGTTCCTGGAATAAGTCATTCTAAAACCGGAAAAGTTTGGGCACCAAATATACCTGACTGGGAAAATTATCCTTTATTCGAGGATATTACTTCTATTTTACCTAATGAAAAAATAAAAGTTAAAATCGACAGCGACCGTGCTTGTTATATCTTAGGAGAAAATTGGCAAGGTTCGGCAAAAGATTGTAAAGATGCAATCTTTTTAGCAGTTGGAACAGGAATAGGCGCTGGCATTTTAGTTAACGGTGAAATATTGCGCGGATCAAATGATATTGGCGGTGCAATTGGTTGGCTTGCTTTAGATCGTCCTTTTCAACAAAAATATGTTTCGTGCGGCTGCTTTGAATATCATGCTTCTGGCGAAGGATTAGCAAAAGTTGCAAAAGAAATTTTGTTAGAAGAAAAAAATTATTCGGGAATTCTAATGTCGAAACAGATTGATGAAATTACTTCTTACGATTTATTTGAAGCATACAAAACAAATGATGCGATTGCTGTAAAGGTTTTTGAAATTGCAATAGAATTTTGGGGAATGACGGTTGCAAATCTTGTTAGCTTATTTAACCCGGAAAAAATAATTTTCGGCGGCGGAGTTTTTGGTCCGGCAGTTCAATTCTTAGATAAAATTTTTGCTGAAGCAAAAAAATGGGCTCAGCCTATCAGCATAAATCAAGTAAAACTTGAACCTTCAACGCTTGGAAACGATGCCGGATTAATTGGAGCTGGATATTTAGCCATAAAAAGTATTTAAAATCAAAATATTTGAAAAATAAATATGTATAAAAGAGGTTTTGTTTTTGCAGCTGCTTGTTTAGGAATGCTTCTATTCGGAATCGTAATGATATCGCTCGGCACGATAAATACTTTTCTTACTTCCAAATTTCATTTGGATCAACTAACTGTTGGCTCATTGGCCGCACTGCTTCCAATTGGAATTCTTTTAGGTTCTTTATTATTCGGTCCAATCGTTGATAGATATAGTTATAAAAATTTATTAATCGTTTGCTCTTTATTAATTTTTATTGCTTTCGAAGGAATTGCGTTCGCTTCTTCTTTTTTTATTTTGCAGTTATCATTCTTCCTAATCGGTTTTGGCGGCGGAATAATAAACGGAGGAACAAATGCGTTGGTTGCTGACATAAGTTCCGAGAGCAAGGGTTCTAATTTAAGTTTGCTCGGTGTTTTCTACGGAATTGGTGCACTTGGAATGCCGGCGGTTACTGCGTTGCTTTCAAAATATTTTCCTTACGAAACAATAATAAAAGGCACTGGATTGATAGTTTTAATTCCGGTGGTTTACTTTTTTCTAATTAAATTTCCTCTGCCAAAACAGCCGCAAGGATTCCCAATCAAAAAAGCATTTGAATTGATTAAGGAAAGTTCACTTTTACTTTTAGGTTTTATTTTATTTTTTGAAAGCGGCTTGGAAGGGAGCGTTAACAATTGGAGTACAACCTATTTCGATAAAGCTATCGATCTTACACCTAATAATGCTTTGATTACTCTAACGGTTTTAGCAATTAGTTTAACTGTAACAAGATTTATTCTTGGCGGAGTGCTAAAAAAAATTCCTTCTTTCATCGTACTCTACATGTGTATGATTTTTGCTTTTACAGGCAGTTTTATTCTTCTAATTGGAACTGATTTCGTTTCTGCAATTTTTGCAATGATATTTTTAGGAATAGGATTCGCTGCCGCCTTCCCTGTAATTTTAGGATACATTGGTGAAATCTATAAAAATCTTTCCGGAACAGCATTCAGTATTGCGTTGGTGATTGCTCTTTTGGGCAATACTCTTTTGAACTACACTATTGGCGCTGTTTCGCAATCATATGGAATTCAAAAATTTCCTGTGATATTAATTATTTCTCTATTATTAATGTTTCTTCTCTTATCAATTTCATTAAAAAGAATTTCAACAAAAGTTAAAATTTAAAAGTAAGAACTATAAAATTAATTATATTAAAAGGAGCTGCGATGCTTGCTAAACAATGGTTAGATAATGCGCGAAATGTAATGGACAAAATTGAATCGACACAAATGGAAAATATTAAAAAGGCTGCTGAAATTATGGCAGATACAATCCAAGTCGGGCGATGGGTTCATACTTTTGGTTGCGGACATGCAACTTTACCGATTGAAGAAATGTATCCTAGGATTGGTGGATTTGTCGGTTTTCATCCAATGATTGAATTACCTTTAACATTCTTTACAAATATTGTTGGAGGAATGAGCGTTCATCAATTTGTTTTTTTGGAACGTGTAGAAGGATACGGTATCGAAATAATGAAGGGTTACAATTTTGATCAAAGAGATGTTATGTGGCTCTTTTCTCACTCAGGAATTAATAATGTTAATATTGACATCGCACTTGAATCAAAAAAGAAAGGAATGAAAGTAATTGTTTTTGGATCTGCTAAAGAAGCTGAGGGAAAACAAACACGTCATTCCTGCGGCAAAAATATTTTTGATCTTGCTGATTTAGTTGTAGATACTTGTGTACCGATTCAGGATGCTTCTGTTTCTCTAAAAAATCATGTCGATAAAATTGGACCGGTTTCTACTATGGCATTTGTTACAGCCGTTTGGATGACTGTTACAACTGTAGCTGAAATTCTTGAAGAAAGAAAAGTTAAACTTTATATTCATCCTTCGCATAATGTTCCTGGGGATCTTACTGCAAGGCAGCGCCTTGAAGAAGCATTAGCAGAATATAAGAATAGAATTACTGGTGTGTAAATAATATTCACATTAGGAGCTTAAATTAAAATATTAATTGTGCCCAATAGCAATATAACGGAAAACTAATTTCAATTAGCAAACGTTTAAAGATTTCTTACGTCATATTCAAATAACTTTTGAATTAAACTAGGAATTGGTTTCCGCATTATATTAATTTTACATACATGAAAAATTTTTTTCTAATTTACTTTGTTTTGATTTCACAGTTACTCATCGCACAAAATATTTTTAAAGCTCAAATAAATGATGAAAAAACCGGTCACCCGCTGATTGGCGTTAATGTTTACATCCCTCAATTGAAAAACGGTGCTGTATCCGATACGAGCGGATTGGCTGTAATCAAAAATATTC
>DAIEML010000114.1 GCA_027349615.1 Ignavibacteriales bacterium
GAATGTTAATCTGATATTTTCTTTTAAGTTAAATAGCAATCTGAATTCAAAGTATCATGATTTCTTTGGATCGGAAGTAACTTGGACAAATACTTCTTTCGGATTTAACGTTAATTTATAAGTCTGATGCTTAAAACATAATTGATGTCCGGTATTCTTAATCTTGATCCGAATCTTAAAATATAATTGTAAATAATTTGTTATTTAGTTTTCAATCGGGCAATTACGATTTCATCAATTGCTACTTCATATCTTATTTGATAATTTTGTTATCAATTTTTTAACAACAAATTTATACGATGAAAATGAGAAAATTCTATCTACCCATTATTCTTTTTCTAATAATTGCTTTTACGGGTTGCAGTAAAAAATCTGATGATTATTATATGGGACAAGCTAAGAAAAGCGTCGGAGAGAAAAATATTCCGGCCGCTGTTGAAGCATATCAGAATTTAGTAACAAATTATCCAAACAGTCCAATGGCTCCTCAAGCCTTGTTTGAACTTGCTTCGCTTTATCAAAATAAAATGGTTAAGAGTGATAATCAAGCAAACGGACAAACCGGATTGAATGACACTCAATCATTGGAGAAAGCAATTAGTTTATTTAAAAGTATTTTTGATAAATATCCTCAAAGTGATTATGCGCCAAAAGCGTTATTCATGGCTGGTTTTATTCAATCAAATGATTTGAAAGAATTTAATGACGCTACAGCGACGTTTAATCTTTTCATTCAAAAATATCCTAACAATGAAATGGTCTCTTCTGCAAAAGAAGAATTAAATAATATGGGACTTACACCTGAAGATATTTTGAAGAAAAAAAATGATTCAAAAGTAAATGTCTCAAAAAAATAGTGATTATAGAAAATATCTTAATCCTTCAGTTATTTCTAAGCTAAACTCTTTAGATCTTAGAGCAAGATTGGTAGTTGAAGGATATATGGTTGGACTTCATAAAAGCCCGTATCATGGTTTCAGTGTTGAATTCACCGAGCACCGTCCATACATGCAAGGTGATGGAATAAAAGATATTGATTGGAAAGTTTACGGAAAAACAGATAAGTTTTTCATCAAACAATATGAAGAAGAAACAAACTTACGAAGCTATATATTATTAGATACAAGCCGCTCGATGAAATATGCATCGGAAGGGAATATTTCTAAATTAGAATATGCAACCACTCTTGTTGCCAGCTTAAGTTATTTGATGAACAAGCAGCAAGACGCAGTTGGCCTTACGCTGTATTCAGATAAGATTACTAAATACTTTCCGCCAAAATCCAGCAGAGCATATCTACAAGAAATACTAAAGCAGTTAGCTGAAATTTCCGCATCCGATAAAACTAATACAGCATCATGCTTGAATTCGATTGCTGAAAAAATTAAGAGAAGGGGATTAGTAATAATTGTTTCGGATTTTTTTGACGATGTAAACTCAATAATGTCTGCCTTGAAACATTTCAGGTATCAAAAGAATGAAGTAATTGTATTTCAAATAATTGATCCGCTTGAGAGGAATTTTGCTTTTGGAAACGATGCTATTTTTAAAGATCTGGAAACAGAAGATGAAATAACCACTCAGCCATATCAAATCCAAAAAGCATATATGGAAGCGATGGAAGAGTTTATAAGTAAGATTAAAAAAGAATGCCTGAACTCAAACATTGAATATAATTTGATTGAAACTTCCACGCCATTTGATAAAGCTTTGTTCAGTTATATACAAAAGAGAAGGAAGCTTTATTAAAGGTAAAAATGAATTTAAAAATCTAAATCTTAATTTTTAAAAAATCCTTTTATCTCTTCAAAATATTTTTCTGATAAATTCTCCGCTGTGTTTTTACTTTTAGCTTCAGTTATTATTCTTATAATTGGTTCTGTATTAGATTTCCTAAAGTGAACCCAGTGATCCGGGAAATCAATTCTTAATCCGTCTTCAGTATTACAATTTTCTTTTTCATACTTGCTAACTAAATTAGAAATAATTTTATCTGGGCTGACATTAACGAGATCAATTTTCTTTTTAGCAATGAAATATTCAGGCAAAGATTTTTTAAGCTCAGAAATACTTCCGCCAAAATCCAATAAGTGCTGAAGAGTAATTGCTATTCCTACTAAAGCATCTCTTCCATAGTGTAGAGCGGGGTAAATTACTCCGCCGCTGCCTTCACCTCCAATTATGGCGTTAACTTCTTTCATCTTTTTTACAACATTAGCCTCACCGACTGAAGAGCGGAATACTTTTGATCCTGCGGTTTTGGCAACATCATCAACAGCACGTGTGGTTGAAAGATTAACAGCAACATTTCCTTTTTCTTTAGATAAAATAAATTTAACAGCTTGAGTAATTGTATTTTCTTCTCCGAATGGTTCACCTTCATTTGTAATTAGAACTAAACGGTCAACATCTGGATCAACAACCACGCCTAGCTCGGCTTTATTGTCAATTACTGCTTTCATCGTTTCAGTTAAATTTTCTGGAAGAGGTTCTGGAAGACGAGGAAATATTCCTGTTCGTTCGCAATTCATTTCAATTACTTCACAACCAAATTTTCGAAGTAAATCGGGAATAACATAAACGCCAGCGCCGTTAACACAATCGACCAGCACGCGGAATTTTCTTTTTCTGATTTTTTCAATATCAATATATTTTAGATTAAAAACATCATTTACATGCCGCTTTAATCCTTCATCAGTATGGGTTAATTTTCCAATCTCATTCCACTTCTTATATATTTTATTTTTTTTATTTAGAATCTCAAGCATTTCAAAATTTTGTTCGGGAGACATAAACTGCCCCGTATTATTAAGAAGTTTCAATGCATTCCATTGATTAGGATTATGACTTGCGGAAATTGCAATTCCTCCATTAGCTTTCATTGTTTTAACGGTATACTGTACAGTCGGAGTTGGGCAAATGCCAAGTTCAATAACATCTAATCCTTTTGCAAGCAATGTTCCGGTTACTATTGAAAGAACCATTTCACCGGTGATTCTTGCATCTCGTCCCACGACTACTTTGCCTTCCTTAACAAAATCAGCATAAGCAGAAGTGTAATTAACCAATACTTCCGGATCTAAACTTTCTCCAACAATTCCTCTAATACCCGAAACACTAACCATTAAAGATGACATCGATCCTCCGAAAAATTAATTCAAAGTGTATACAAATATTGGAATGTTCATTTTCATTTTAAAGTAATTTTTAAGAAAACTTAATTTGAATGTTATTAAATATTTGTAAATAATTTTGTATAAAAATTATTAGCTAAGAATCAATTTATTTTATAAAATTTTTTTTATTGTTGTGTTCGTTGACATAATAAATTGATAGTATTATATTAACGCCCGAATTAAAAAGGGGTATGATCAAAATCAGGTGATCATACCATTTATCGATTAAAAAGTTTGAGGTCGTGAATGAGTAAATTTCGATTACTTTTTATTTTTTCAATCCTAACTTTTTTTACATATCAAATATTTCCACAATCCTCAGGAAAAATTGCAGGTAAGATAACAGATAAATCTAATGGTGAACCAGTTCCATTTGCAAATGTTATGATAGAAGGAACCAGCAAAGGTAATGCTGCAGATATGAATGGCGAATATACTATTCTTGATGTTGCGCCAGGTTTATATAAAGTAACTGTTTCTGCCGTTGGTTTTCAAAAAGTTACGATTGAAAATGTTAGAGTTAATGTTGACTTTACAACTAGATTAAATTTCCAGTTAACTGCAGGGGCAATTGATATGCCCACAATTGTAGTAAGAGGTGAACGTAATCCTCTTGTTAGGCAAGATTTAACAAATCCAACAGTTGCAATTACAACTGAAACAATACAAGAACTTCCGGTTGATCAAATTTCTGATGTTATTGCTTTGCAAGCTGGTGTTGTTACTGGAAATGACGGATCATTACACGTAAGAGGTGGTTACGGAAATGAAATTGCTTATACGCTTAATGGAATTTCATTAAATGATCCATATGGCAATATGAATTCGATTGGACTTGCAACTAATGCAGTTCAAGAAGTTTCAGTTTCTACTGGTACTTTCAGCGCAGAATTTGGAAATGCATTAAGCGGAGTGGTAAACTATATTACTAAAGAAGGCGGAAACAAATTGAACTTTAGTCTTAGAGGATATGCAGGAGATTATGCAACCTCAAGATCAGATCTCTTTTCAAGTCAAATTGGTAAAATTGATCCATTGAATAGAGGAAGGTTAGAAGCTACTTTAGGCGGACCGATTCCTATTTCAAATGATTTGCACTTTTATGTTTCAGGCATTTTTGAAAATTATAAAGGCGATCTTTACGGACAAAAATTATATGAACCGACTGATTCATATCTAACTCCAGATAATTTTAGCTCTTCAGACCCACGCCACGGATTATCAACTGGGCCGTATTATTTTCACCCATATAATGATTTTCCAGACACTGCAGGTCTTCCAACCGGAAACGGACAAATTGTTTCTATGAATCCTTCTACAAGTTATAATTTACAAGGCAATTTAAGCTACAGATTATCTTCAAATGTAAAATTGAAATATGAAGCTGTGTTTGATAAGAGCCAATATAAAAATTATAGTATGGCTTATAAATATAATCCGGATGGAGTAGGAACGAATTATGCTGACGGATTGATTCAAACTTTAGGATTAACACATACATTAAATAGTAAAATGTTTTACACATTGCAGTTTTCATATGGTTATAATGAAGGGAAATACTATTTATATAGTAATCCAACCGATCCAAGATATTTGCCAGATTTATATTCCGCAGCGATTGGTAATACAGGTTTTTATGCCGGCGGAACTGATAATTATAGATCTTTTAGAAAAACAACTACTCTTGGCGTAAAAGGAGATATTGTTGCACAATTATTTTCAACTCATGAATTTAAAGCTGGTTTTGAACTGAGGCGGCATCACTTAACGTATGAAAGTTATTCTGTTGATATTGAAAAACTAAATCCTAATGGGACATTGGGAGCGTTAACGAATAGCGATCTTTTGTACGATAGTACACTTACTTTGGTAAGAAGAGTTCCAACAAATCAACCTTCGCTGTATAATTCTTTTGATAATAAGCCAACACAGTTTGCAGCATACATACAAGATAAGATTGAATTAGCTTCAACAATGATTTTGAATGTTGGATTAAGATATGAAATGTTCAATCCTGATGCTTTATATAATCCAAACTTATCTCAAAATTTAACTGATTCATTATCAGGTTTTATTAATGCTTACAATATTCCCGCAAAAGTTAAAAATACTTTAGCTCCTAGAATAAGTATTTCTTATCCAATAACTGATAAAGGAATAATAAGATTTTCGTATGGACATTTTTATCAGATTGGTTCTTTATCAAGTCTTTATTCAAATAACCAATACTTTGTAACTAATTTCGGTTCAAGCCCTACATTTGGAAATCCAAATGTAGAGCCACAAAAATCTATTCAATATGAAATTGGTTTGCAGCAAGCACTAACTGATAATTTTAAATTTGATGTTACTGGATTTTACAAAGATGTAAGCAATTATATTTATACTGAAACTGTTTATACAGATTTAGGCAGAGAATATTTTGTTTTAACAAACTTAGCGTATTCAAATGTTAGAGGAATAACAATATCTCTTCTAAAAAGATCTTCCCCAGGAGATATTTTCTCTGCCAGTTTAGATTATACATTCTCAATTGCCGAAGGAAACAGAACCTATCCAGCAGATCAAATATTCTTCAGTGAGCAAACCGGTCAAAGATCAGAAACTTTTCTAGTTCCTCTTAGCTTCGATCGAACTCACGTAATAAATGGTACAGTTGCATTAAATCAGCCAAATGATTGGAGTGTAGGAATGATCTTTAACTTCGAAACTGGAACTCCCTACACACCGCAGCTTCCAGCTAGCTTTACAAACGTAACCTACGAACAAAGCTCTGCTAATCAGCCGGTTATTTGGAATGTTGATCTGAAGTTTGAAAAGTATTTTAGAATAGGCGCGTTAGATTACTCTGTATTTTTACAAGTTCTTAATTTATTCGATACTCAAAATGAATTATCAGTTTACGCAAGTTCAGGAAGAGCATTGTCAAATGTTGAACAAACCCAAAATGCAGTTCAGTTTAGCGATATTAGAAATAGAATAAATAGAGGCGATCCGGGACTTTTCAACATAAGCCAAATAGATAATTATTATTCGCAAAGACCGGAAAGAGTTAACGCACCGCGCGAGGTCCGGCTTGGCTTTTCAATTCTATTTAATTAAGAAATGAGTTAAAGGAATTTATAATGAATAAAAAGTATTTATTAATTCTTATTGCCTTCTTGTTTAGTGTCAGCACAAATTATTCTCAGGTAAATCCGAGAGATACTATTAACATAAAAGGTCTTAGTCAAGCTGACATGGCAAGGATATTTGGAGATATTTATCTTCCAGGTAAAATATTTAAAACAAAAGGCGATCAGAGAGCTATTAAAGAAGTAATTCTTCATGGCAATGCAATTACAACTGTTATTTTTAATTATGGTTCAATTTGCAAACCAAATTATTTAGGTAATATTGCCGACCTTGTATGGAAAGGATTAGGTTATGGATTTGAGTTTGGCCCATTAGCATTAGGTGAAGTTACAGTACAAAATACTAATGGAACAATTGATACTTTTCATGTCGATGATAACTCACATATTCTTCCTTCACAAGGAACATATTCTCCAGATGGAACGATGAAATGGGGATGGTTACCAAAGGATGGATATGCTGATCCAAATCAAGGTGCTATAGCAACATTAAACGCACCAGATAATAATCATGATGGAAAACCTGATTCATGGCCGGATAGCTGGTACGACCCTAGAATTGGAAAATATGTTTGGCCAGCTTTCTTAGGCGATCAAGCAACAGCACCGGATGAAGAAGCATATTATGTTATGGATGATTATACAAATCAGCAATTTCCATATTATCCATTTTTAAATGATTCAACTAAAAGAGGTATGGGTTTAGATTGTGAAGTTAGAATTTTTCAATTCAATAATGCATTAGCAAAAGATATCTTGTTTGTAGTTTATCAAATTACAAATTCTAGCGATAAAGACCTTCCCAAAGTATATTTTGGAATGCATGGTGATCCTCACATTGGCGGTTACACTGATTACAGTGATGACCTCGCTTTCTTTATTCCACCGAAAGGACCTCTAGCAGATGCATACGATCAAAGAGCTAGAAGTATGGTTTATGCTTGGGACAGTGATTTTAAAGGAATGGGCGGCTTAGTACCAGGCTATTTTGGATGGAAATTTTTGGAATCACCAACAAATTCTACTGATGGAATTGATAATGATGATGATGGTATTATTGATGAAAGCCCTTACAATTCAGCCGGTTATTATATCGACGGAATAAAATATCCTTTGACTACAGGAATAGCTGACGTAACTAAATACACAGCAGTATATGGTGCCCCAAAACCAAGATGGTCTGGTGATGAAAATGGT
>DAIEML010000115.1 GCA_027349615.1 Ignavibacteriales bacterium
CGGTGTTTGGAAATTTCTTTCTTCCAATAATGCTTGGAGCGAAAGATGTAGCGTTTCCAAGAATTAATTTATTAACGTGGTATCTTTATATAATCGGTGGAACTTTAATTCTTCTTTCCCTGGTTCTTCCAGGCGGTGCTGCTGATACTGGCTGGACATTTTATGTACCTTACAGTGTTCGAACCGGAACTAATATGATTTTCACGTTAACGGCAGTATTTATTTTAGGATTTTCTTCAATCCTTACAGGCTTAAACTTTTTAACTACAATTCACCGTATGAGAGCGCCGGGTATGGGTTGGTTTAAGATGCCACTTTTTGCTTGGTCGCTTTATGCAACTTCTTGGATTCAAGTAATTGTTACTCCGATTGTTGGAATAACATTGCTAATGGTTATAATTGAAAGAGTATTTCATGTTGGAATATTCGATCCTACACTTGGCGGCGATCCATTATTATTTCAGCATATGTTTTGGATGTATTCACACCCAGCAGTTTATATTATAATTGTACCTGCGATGGGAGTTATTTCCGAAGTGATTCCAGTTTTTTCTCAGCGGACAATTTTTGGTTACAAATTTATTGCTTATTCTAGTTTAGGCATTGCGGTATTCGGCTCGTTGGTTTGGGCGCACCACATGTTTGCAACTGGAATGAGCGACACTGCCGAATTTGTTTTTTCTCTTCTAACTTTTCTTGTCGCTATTCCAAGCGCGATAAAAGTATTCAACTGGACAGCAACTCTTTATAAAGGCTCAATTAAGCTTGAAGCACCAATGCTTTATGCGCTAGCTTTTATTTTCCTTTTTTCAATCGGCGGATTAACAGGAATTATTCAAGGTGCACTTAATGTTGATCTTTATTTAACCGATACTTATTTCATTGTGGGGCATATTCATTATGTTGTTTTCGGTGGTACAGGATTCGGATTATTCGCTGCACTTCATTACTGGCTGCCGAAGATGTTTGGAAGAATGTATAATAAAAAAGTTGCGAAGGTTGCATTCTGGATTGTGTTCATCGGATTTAATGTGCTTTATTTCCCATTCTTTATTCTCGGCTGGATGGGAATGCCAAGAAGATCTTATCATTATCTTCCACAGTTCCAGCTTTATCATGTAATTGCAACTGTTGGTTCATGGATTTTAGTTCTAGGTTTATTAATAATGATGGTTAATCTTTTAGTTTCATTAATTAAAGGTGAGAAAGTTACTGAAAAAAATATCTGGGGCGGCGAAACTTTAGAATGGAAAGTTTCCACTCCGCCAACTGTTGAAAACTTCGAAGAAATTCCGGATGTATTTGATGGACCTTATGAATACAAACAAAATGAATTAGCGACTATGGAAGAGGAGGTAAAGTGACCACTCAAGAACATGCAGTAGAACATGTACATCGAGATGACATCCGCAGCAAAATGGGGATGTGGCTCTTTCTTTTTTCCGAACTTTTATTGTTCGGAGGTTTATTCTTTATGTACTCGGTTTATAGATTTATGCACCAGCAGGATTTCAGCATTGCATCAAAAGAAATGAACACATTTCTTGGTACTTTGAATACTGTAATTCTTCTTACAAGCAGCTTAACTATGGCGCTTTCAATTGCGGCTATTCAAAAAGGGAAGAAAGGTCTTTCCATATTTTTACAGATCGTTACAATTCTGTTTGGCTTAGCTTTTATGGTTAATAAAGTAATTGAATGGAGTCACGAATTTGCCGAAGGAAACTTTCCCGGCTCTTCAATTCTTGCCAACAGACCTCCTGGACAAATTCTTTATTTCGGTTTGTATTATTCAATGGTTGGTCTTCACGGCTTGCACGTTCTCGTTGGAATGACAGTAATTGGTTTTATGACTGTCTTTACTATTAAAGGAAAAATTACTCAAGATAATTATGTTAAACTTGAAGCTGCCGGTTTATATTGGCACCTTGTGGACATTATCTGGATTTTCCTTTTCCCATTATTTTATCTTATAACTTGAGGTTTGAAAGATGGAAGAATCTAAAGAGCATTCAAAACACGCACATGGTTATGGTCTATATGTTTTAGTTTGGCTGGCATTAGTAACTTTAACCGGATTAACTGCTGCCGTTGCAGGTATAAACTTTGGAAAATTAAGTATTGTTGTTGCAATAATTATTGCAGTAATTAAGTCTTATTTGGTTTTAACTGAGTTTATGCATTTGAAAACAGAACAGAAAACTTTTAAGGCTTTTATATTTGTAGCGTTATTCTTCATTCTAATATCCCTAACTCTGTTATTTTCCGATTATTCTTTTTATGTAAGGTGAAAAAAAATGTTTGCTGATGCATCAAATTTTGTTATACCGGTTGATAATACATTTATATTCATTGTTATTATCTGCGTTTTCTTTCTCATGCTGATTACCGGCATGATGATTACATTCGTCATTAAGTATAATAGTAAAAGAAATAAAAAAGCAAAAAATATTCATGGCAGTGTTCCTTTGGAAATTACTTGGACGGTTATCCCAACCATTTTAGTAATGGTGATGTTTTATCTCGGCTGGACTGGTTATAAGGATATGACTGATGCGCCAAAAGATTCTATGGTTGTAGATGTTTATGCTCAGATGTGGAGTTGGTCTTATAAGTATGCAAACGGTGTTGAATCGGATACTTTATTTGTTCCAATTAATAAACCGGTTAAAGTTCTATTACATTCGAGAGATGTTGATCATTCTTTTTATGTTCCGGCTTTTAGAATTAAAAAAGATGTAATACCAAATCGAACGAATAGTGAATGGTTCCTTCCGAAACGCATTGGCTCTTATGACGTATTTTGTGCTGAATATTGCGGCTTAAGGCATTCATACATGTACAGCACTGTGGTTGTATTACCGGAAGGCCAATACAATAAATGGATGAGCGATAAGAAAGCTCAGACAACTGAAACTGCACAGAGTACAACGCCATAAATAAAAAATCAAAATGAACACTTTAGCTATTACAGAAATACAAAATGTAAAACCAAAATTGAGCTTATCAGAAAAGCTTTCAATGGTTATTGAATTAACAAAACTGAGGATTACAACTTTTGTAACGTTAACAACAATGTTTGGTTTTGTTTGTTTTATAGGAAAAATTACTTTTGATATAATTGCGCCGACTTTAGGAATTTTATTGCTTTCTTCCGGATCTGCTGTTATCAATCATTTCCAAGAGAGAAAAACTGATGCCTTAATGAAAAGGACAAAGAATCGTCCTCTTCCTGCTGGCAAAGTTTCTCCTTTATCTGCTTTGTTATTTGCAATCTCATTAGTGCTTTCCGGTTCGGTTATTCTACTTATTGGTTCAGGATTTTTAGCGTTTGGACTTGGCTTATTGAATCTTGTTTGGTATAATGGAATTTATACTCCTTTAAAAAAAGTAAATCCATTAGCAATCGTTCCAGGCTCAATTGTGGGGGCTTTGCCGCCCATGGTCGGCTGGGTTGCCGCCGGTGGAAGTTTATTAGATCCACAAATATTGATTCTCGGATTTTTCTTTTTCATTTGGCAGATACCTCATTTTTGGCTTTTGCTTATGATTTTTGGAAATGATTATGAACAAGCAGGCTTTCCAACTCTTACACAACTTTTTAGTGTTGAGCAGCTTTCGAGAATTACTTTTATTTGGATTATCGCAACTTTTGTAACAAGTATGTTAATACCGTTATTTGGGATATTAAAAAATAATTTTATTGAATTTGGTCTGCTTGCTGCAGGAATTTGGTTAACATGGAATTCGCTAAAATTGTTAAAATCTGAAAAAGAAAAAGTTTGGTTTCGTTTTGCCTTTAGAGAAATAAATATCTTTGCGATTTTAGTTGTTCTTCTTTTAACAATAGATAAATTGTTAATCTAATTCCATCTAAAATATTTTATGAAATAAAAAGAAATAGAGAGCTTTTAAATGAATCTTTTAGACAAATTAGTTATACCTCTTTCGCCTGAACATATTACTTTGCTGCATTATATTTCGATGCTGATCTTCTTTTTGTTTGTTCCTTATATCAGCATTGTTTTAGGTGGAAATATCCTTTCGCTTTACTACAAATCAAAAGGAATAAAAGAGAATAATAAACTATATCTTCGTTTTTCACGGGATATTATTGAAACCGTTACAATTAATAAAAGTATTGGCATTATGCTTGGGATTATTACTCTTGTAACTTCAATTCTTATTTATGTTCAGCTATTTCATAATGCAAATTTGGAGTCGGTTAACTTTTTAACTTGGGCATTTGTTTTTGTTACACTTGGTTTAATTTTGATTTATACTTATAGGTATTCATCTGCTTTCAGCGACTTATTTAATAATATTCATGATTATAAAACTGAAGATCAATCAGTACTTGCAGAACTTGAATCATATAGAGTAAATACTAGAAAACTAAGTTTTAAAGCTGGAAGATTTGGACTAGCATTTTTGTTTATTGGTATCTGGCTATTTGTAGCTGGAATTACAATTGCCTTCTTTACAAATGAGTGGAACGATAAAAATATTTTGTCGATTTTGTTTTCATGGCCGGTTATCTCTAGATTTATTCCATTCGTTATCACGGCTTTGGCATTTACTGGAGCTACAATTTTATTTAGTTTTTTTTATTGGGATGGTGGCAAGAAAAATTTATCTGACGAGTACAAGAATTTTGTTAAGAATTTAGGAATTAATTTAACGGCAGTTTCATCTATCGTTCTTCCAATTTTTATTTTAATTGATATTACAAATTTACCAGACAATTCAATTTCAAGCAGTGTGTTTTTCTATTTGACATTAGGGCTTTTATTTTTATTCCTTGGTTATCATTATCTATATTCAATGTACAAAAATTCTAATACTAATTACAGCTTGCATATTTTTCTAGTAATTTTAATTACAATTTTTACGGTTATTATTGCAGATCAGACTGCAATGAGCAATGCAAATCAAACTCAAACTTTTGTATTAGCACAAAATTTTGATAATGTAATGGCAAAGTTAACTGAAGGAAATAAACCTAAAGTAATAAGTGGAGAAGACATTTATAAAAACATTTGCTCTGCTTGCCATAGCTTCGATCATAAAGTGGTAGGACCACCTTATAAACAGACGCTTCCGAAATATCGTGATGATGTAGATAAACTTGTAAAATTTATTTTGAATCCAACTCAAAATAATCCTGGTTATCCGCCAATGCCGAATCCAGGGCTAAAACCGGATGAAGCAAAAGCGGTTGCAACTTATATTCTTAAAGAAGTAAAAAAATACGAATAAAATTTAGAAATAATTTCTAACACCATTTCATCTCTTAGAAATATAAATGGCAAATAAAATATTCTTATTTGCCATTTATTTTTTTAATCCTAAAAATAAATACCATTATATTAGCCAAAATTTAAAATTTCAGAAAAGTAAAATTGAAATTACTATGGATTAATAGGCGAATATATGCCTTGAAGAAAATTGATTTGGAAGCTGCAGAGAAATAAAAATTCTGGATAAATAATAAATCTTAATAGAAAATCTTTTATAATATATAAAAAAAATTTTATAAAAATTATAGAAAGTCAATCACTGGATTTTAAGATACTCTTTCCTTTTTAGCCGTTATTTCATTAAAACAGTTTACTGCGAAATTTAGATTATCATAAATTTTAAAATTTCGTTTTACCCAATCTAAAATAAACGGATTAATAGTTGAACGATTGTTATCCATTACTAATCTCATTTCAGTTTTGTTGTACATCCTAAATCTTTTAGCGGCTTCAACAAACACTCCCGTAAACGCAGAATCAATAAATTCAATTTGGCTTAGATCTATTAAAATTTTTGCAGGATTTTCTGCGATAATGGGAAACAAAAAATTGCGAAATGAAATAGCTTCATTTTGATTGGCTACAGTTAAATTTATAATTATTAGAGTGAGGTCATTAAATTTAAATTTCTCATAATCATTTAGGTTATTTCGTTCTGAACTCAGATAATTCAAAAATGGATTATTTTTTTCTTCGTCTTTCTTTGGATCATTATCGTCATTGTTGACTTTCGGGTCTACAATTTCAATATTGGGAGTAAAGTTTTCGATTTCACAATTATCAATTAATCTTTTATCTGTAGACAACATGTTGTCCCATTCTTGCTTAGAAAAAAGATCAGAACCAGGCAATGTTTCAGAAATGATTCTTAATAATTTATCTGCTTCTAAAGGTTTTTGAAGAAAATCTAATGCGCCTAAATCCATAGCTTCGCGAACTAGAAGACTAATTGAAAAATCACTCATAAAAATAAATTTAACGTCAAAATGTTTATTAAATTTATTTAATTCTTTCAATACAGTTAAACCATTGATGTCAGGAAGATTTATTTCAGAAATTACTATGTCTGGTTTTTGAACAATTATGCTATAAATTCCATTATTCCCAGAATTAGAAGTTATTACTTCAAAATTATTTTTTTCAAGATAATATTTTAATTGATTGGCATAATGAGAATCATTATCTATAATTAATATCTTTCTTCTTGTATCGGTAATTTTAGTTGAAGTAAAAGGCAGGTTACTTAAACTTGTTTTGTTTAAAGTTTCAACTTGTGTAATCATCTTTCACCAGAGTAATTTTTAATTAATTTAATGTTAATTCACTAAATGATTTTGGATTATACAAGTGTTATGCCGATAATTAAATAAGTTAAATTGTGATCATTATTGGCTTTAATAAGAATAATTTAATTTTTAGTTGTTACTTTTTATCACAACCAAAATTTTATAACAAAAAAATTATACTGTTATGGTCAATAATTATACATGTTAGTAATTGATTTGATTCCTTCTTATACAAATAGAACTTCTAAGACAAGTTAATTTATAAAATCAGGTTTATAAATATTTTCTAGAATCCATTTTATCTATTTCATAATTCGAATTAATATTGAATTATTTACAAACTATAATTCACATTGATGAGTTTGTTTCATAAGTTATACTGCGTTTCAAAAATTTTAATTATTGAAGTATCAACTCACAATCTTTAAACAATTAAAAGGCTAATTATGAAACTTAATAGCGGAAATACTTCGAACAATTTATTATTCATATTTGCTGCAATTTTCTTCTTGTTATTTTTAAGCGGTTGTGCAGATGCAATTCAATATCAGTATGATAAAAACATTATTGTAGTTGGATTTTGGTACGGTTTATGGCATGGATTAATCGCACCAATTAGTTTTATAATTTCTTTGTTCAATGATAAAGTTGCAATTTATGCAGTTTATAATAATGGTGGCTGGTACAACTTTGGATTTTTACTTGGCGCTAGCATTTCAATTGGCAGCGGAAGTAGAGCATCAAAAAACAAATCAAAAGCTGTATAAATTAAAAATCCCGCAATTGCGGGATTTTTATTAAAAGTATATAATAAAAGTTATTTTAAAATTGCAATTACTTCAGTTTG
>DAIEML010000116.1 GCA_027349615.1 Ignavibacteriales bacterium
TATCACTCAAAACTTATACAGGAAAATATGAAGAAACTGTTCACAAACTATAATTTCGAATTCAACAAAAGTGAAAAAAAAATATTAAAAACTTTTTGCAATCAAAATCTAAAACAAATTCAAGGAGACAATAAATATTTTAACGAAATTAAAATATTTAATTCTTTAATCGATAAACTTAACAGTGATTCTGAAACAGTTAAATTAACAAAAGAAGAAAGAACAAGATTAAAATATCAATTAGAAGAAAATGTAAAATACTTAAAGAAAGAAATGCAGAAGAGCTGGTTCTTAAAAAAATGGCTTTATAAATCAATGCTTATTCAGTATGAAAATATTGTTGATAAACATTTCAAAGATTAATTTTTTTCCATTTATACTTTAAAGAAAAAATAAATAATTGATTGATTGTCTTTTTGCCAAAAGCATTAAAACAATTTATCAATCAAACAATTAAACAATTGGAATAAATGATGCTCTCAGAAAAAGAAAAACTTGAGATAAAAGCTCCGCACGGCAACAAACTTACGTGTAAAGGATGGATTCAAGAAGCCGCTATGCGAATGCTTATGAACAATCTTGATATTAATGTAGCTGAAAAACCATCCGAGTTAATTATCTACGGCGGAAGCGGTAAAGCTGCAAGGAATTGGGAATCCTATGAAGCAATAATCAATTCTCTAAAACAATTAGAAAATGATGAAACTCTTCTTGTTCAATCTGGAAAGCCGGTTGCTGTTTTCAAAACTTATCAAGATGCACCAAGAGTAATTATCTCTAATGCAATGCTCGTACCTAATTGGGCAAATTGGAATGAATTCAGAAGGCTTGAGCAGCTTGGCTTAACGATGTACGGACAGATGACTGCCGGCAGCTGGATTTACATCGGTACACAAGGAATTCTTCAAGGCACTTATGAAACTTTTGCAGAATGCGGAAGAAAATATTTTAATAGTGATCTTTCTGGAAAATTTTTACTAACATGCGGACTCGGTGGCATGGGCGGCGCTCAGCCATTAGCCGCAACTATGAATGGCGCAGCTTTCCTCGGCATTGATGTTGACAGAAATAGAATTCAGAAAAGATTGGATACTGGCTATATTGATGTTATCTCCGATGATCTTGATGATGCATTGGATAAAGTTTTAAAAGCTAAATTGGAGAGGAAAGCTTTGTCTGTTGGGTTAATTGGAAATGCTGGCGAAATTCTTCCTCAAATTTTAGCTAAAGGAATTATACCGGATATTTTAACTGATCAAACTTCCGCTCACGATACACTCAATGGTTATGTTCCGATGGGAATGAGTTTTGAAGAAGCATTAGCTCTGAGAAAAAATAACCCGCAAGAATATATTAAAATGTCAAAGCAAACTATTGTTCACCATGTTCAAGCTATGCTGGAATTTAAAAAGCGTGGTTCAATCACTTTTGATTACGGAAACAACATACGCGGCGAAGCAAAAGACAATGGTGTTCAAAATGCATTTGATATACCCGGCTTCGTTCCTGAATTTATTCGTCCTCTTTTTTGTGATGGCAAAGGTCCATTCAGATGGGCTGCACTTTCAGGCGATCCAAAAGATATTTACACGACCGATCAAGCTGTGAAAGAAACATTCCCAGGAAATAAATCACTTCTCAAATGGATAGACATGGCACAAAAGAAAGTTCACTTCCAAGGATTACCTTCCAGAATATGCTGGCTTGGTTACGGCGAACGCGCAAAGATGGGAAAAATATTTAACGATCTTGTTGCATCCGGAAAAGTTAGCGCGCCAATTGTTATCGGCCGCGATCATTTGGATTGCGGATCTGTTGCTTCACCAAACCGAGAAACGGAAGCAATGAAAGATGGAAGCGATGCAATTGCTGATTGGCCGATCTTAAATGCTCTCATGAATTCAATCGGCGGCGCAAGTTGGGTTTCTGTACATCATGGCGGTGGAGTCGGAATTGGAAATTCAATTCATGCTGGAATGGTAATTGTTGCTGATGGAACTAAAGAAGCAGAAAAAAGATTGGAACGAGTTCTTACTTATGATCCAGGTTTAGGAGTTGTTCGTCATGCCGATGCAGGTTATGACCAAGCAATTCAAAACGCAAATAATTGGGGAATAAAAATCCCTATGTTAAAAAAAGGAAAGGAATAAAAATGAAAGTAAAAGTATTAATAGCCGATAAGTTTCCCGAACAATATGTTCAACAATTGAAAGATATTGATTTGGATGTTATCTATTCTCCAAAACTTGGAGAAAATGATTTACCGGAAGCTGCAAAAGATGTTGATATTGTTGTAGTGCGCTCGACAGTTGTGAATGCTGCAACAATCAATGCGAGTAAAAATTTAAATTTGATAATTCGTGCCGGAGCAGGTGTAAATAATATAGATATTCCAGCTGCGAATCAAAAAGGAATATACGTTGCTAATTGTCCAGGTATGAATTCTGTTGCAGTTGCAGAATTAGCTATTGGATTGATGATTTCACTTGACCGAAGAATTCCTGACAATGTAATCGATTTCAGAAATGGTAAATGGAATAAAGGTGAATATTCTAAAGCTGAAGGATTAATGGGAAAGACTTTAGGAATTATTGGTGTTGGCAATATTGGTAAAGAAGTTGCAAAACGCGCACTTGCATTGGGAATGAATGTGTATGGCAAAGATATTTCCAGAATTGAAGGCATTGCAATTAAAGATTTCTCTGAGATGAACCAGCTTTTGCCATTATGCGATGTTGTTACTTTGCATTTACCGGCAACTCCTCAAACAAAGGCGTTGTTTAATAAAGAAATGTTCAGTTATATGAAGCCGAATGCACTTTTAATCAACACAGCACGTGCGGATTTGATTGACCAAGATGCTATGATGGAAGCAATTAAGACTAAAAATATTAGAGTTGCTCTTGACGTAATTAAAAATGAACCAGAAGAAAAAGCTGGTGAGATAAAATCTCCACTGCAAGAATTAAAAAATGTTTATGTAACTCATCATATTGGTGCTTCCACTGAGCAAGCTCAAAATGCCGTTGCTGCTGAAACTATTAAAATTATTAAAGATTTTATTTCAAGCGGTGTAATTGCTCATTGGGTAAACAGAGCAAAAATCTCAGATGCCCATTTCCAATTAGTTGTAAAGCATTATGATAAGCCTGGTGTGTTAGCAAACATTATGAGTATAATTCGCGATAAAAATATTAATATTGAAGAAATTGAAAATGTAATTTTTGAAGGCGGAGTTGTTGCATGCTGTACAATGAAATTGAAAAATTCAATTTCTACTGAAATGATTAGACAGATGCACGATAACCCTAGTGTCTTAAGCGTTTCACACGTTGCTATTTAACTATCAATTTAGAGACGCATTGAAATGCGTCTCTACTCAAACATACTTCACTTCAAATATGTCGTTGATCATTCCATGGAAATATGGAAGTCGAATAATCTGATTTATTCCTTCTATGTCTTGACTATCAAAATCCAGTATAAATGATGAAATATTATCTTTGATGTAATTTTTTGCTTCTTCTGAAATATTTTCTCCGAAATTAATTTCTTCAACTTTGTCATAAATTAAATTGCTTATGCCTACCAAGTTTTCATGCAATTTAGTTATGAGTGATTCGTCTTTAGAAGCGAAAATAAAATTTACAAAGGGTATTGATAGAGTATCGACAATTTCTTCAGCAAGACTAATTCCAGTTGTGAACTTTTTTCCTGAGAAATTGGAATCACCAGCAATTATTAAATTTTGGTTTTTTGCTTTTGCTTCATCTGTTATGATTTTTACATTCACTGCAGAGTCATAAATTTCTTGGAACAATATTTTACTCAATACTACTTCAACAGATGAAACATCACCCAATAAGCTTATTTCAGTAATTTCTTTTTGTGGTGAATTATAATATATAAAAGAATTGCTAAGCGTTCCTTCAAATGATATTCCAAATGATTTGGAGACGAACAAATCATTATTTTTTATAATATCAATAGTTGGAATTAAACCGATACAATTGTTTATTTTTTTCATTTCATTTACAATTAAAGCAGAAGGAAGAAATTTAACTCCATCTTTTAAATTATCTGGAAGGTTAGAAGCAATTAATCTTGAAAAAATATTTTGTGGGAAAAGGATATTCATTTTATTTATTAGTTCATTCAGTATAAAAAAATTAAGGGCATAAATTATATGCCCTTAATACAATTTTAACTCTGATAAATTATTTTTGTCAGCTTTTAGATTTAATTCTTGCAGCTTTGCCGGAAAGATTACGCAGGTAATAAAGTTTTGCTCTCCTAACATTTCCTTCTTTAAGCAATTCAATTTTTGCAATTTTAGGTGAATAGAAAGGGAAAATTCTTTCAACACCAACGCCGCTGGAAATTTTTCTAACTGTAAAAGTTTTATTTATTCCACTGCCTCTAATGTTGAGAACATCGCCTTCGAAAGGCTGTAGTCTTTCTTTATCACCTTCGATTACTCTAACGTGAACTCGAATGTGGTCACCAGGTCTAAAACTGGGAATTTCAGTTTTCATTTGATCTGGTAAAATACTATTTAAGTTAATCATTTTTTTCTCCAATATTATTAAAATTTCTCCACTTTTCAGTTAAAAGCTTTGATTGTTCTTCTTTCCATTTTTTAATTTCTTTTTCATTGCCGGAAAGCAAAACATCAGGGACTTTCATTCCGCGGTACTCAGCTGGCCTTGTATAATAAGGAGCTTCGATTTTATCGCCATCCTGAAAAGAATCATTTAATGCAGATTCACTATCATTAAGAACGCCGGGCAAAACTCTAATTAATGCATCAATCATAATTAAAGCAGGAAGTTCTCCTCCGGTAAGAACAAAATTTCCGATTGAAATTTCGTCAGTCGCAAATTTTTCTCTAACACGATCATCAATTTCCTTATAATGTCCGGTAACAAAAATTATATTTTGAGCAAGAGAAAAACGATTAGCAACTTTTTGATTAAATATTTTTCCTTTCGGAGTTGTAAAAATTATGTGATCGTATTTTCTCTCTGTCAAAAGATTTTCAATACATTCAAAGAACGGTTCCGGCTTAAGCACCATTCCAGGGCCGCCGCCAAAAGGCTTATCATCAATTTGTTTGTGTTTGTTAAATGCGTAATCTCTTAAATTATGAATTACGTTTTTAACTTTTCCTTTATCCTGCGCTCTTTTTATGATACTTGAATTTAGCGGGCTTGCTAGTAGATCGGGAACAGCAGAAATTACGTCAATCCTCATCATCGTATAAAGCATCTCCCGGCTTAAGCACTAAAATTTTTTTCTCCGGGTCAAAACTTTCAATAAATTCAAACGCAGCCGGAATTAATATTTCTTCGCCTAAATTATCAATCAAATAAACATCATTTGCAGGATACTTAAGAACATCTTTTATTACTCCAAGTAAAACATTAT
Organism: Ignavibacteriales bacterium; assembly: GCA_027349615.1. The sequence continues at coordinate 5,428 of DAIEML010000116.1, forward strand.
TACGATAAACTTGACTTCCAATTAAATCATGAATATAGAAATAATTTTCAGGAAGTTTAACTAAATTCATTTGATCGACAAATATTTCTTTGCCGATCAAAATTTCAGATTCACTTGCAGAATTAAAATTTCTAAATTTCAACAAGAACGAATTTTTTTGATGTTTAACCTTTTCAACTACAAATTCTTTCTTGTCGTCAAAAAAATCCAAATAAACTTTATTAAGATCAAAAAACCTTTCAGGAAAATCGGTATATGATAAAATTTTTACAAATCCTTCATTACCATATACCGATACAATTTTGGCAATTAAGTAAAACTCATTCACTCTTAAAAATATGAAATTTTACTTTAGTCCAATATTTCTAAAATGGCTCTTTTGCCTTCCTTAGCAGCAACAGCTGTAAGCAGTGTTCTCATGGCTTGAGCTGTTTTACCCTGCTTTCCAATTACTTTCCCGATATCGTCCGATTGAACTTTGAGGGAAAGGACAACCTTATTCTCCTCTTGCATTTTTTCTTCGATAGAAACACTATCGGGAGAATCTACAAGGTGTTTAGCGATAAATTCAATGAACTCTTTCATAGAAAGAAGCCTCCTATATTACTGCCGGGAGCTTTTAGAAATAATGTACTGCAGAAACTACTTTAAAGAATTATTCTTTATTTTCAGTTTCATTTTCAGAAGCAGCGCCCTTTACTTCTGGCGTACTTTCTTCAATATTTTCAACTACTTCTTTGTTGGCCTTTTCTTGTGAAACGACTTCACTAGCAGTCTTTTTCTTGGAAGAAATGCTTTTAACCTTTGCTTCTCTAATCTTAGCCCACTTATCTAATTCTTCCTGAATTTTTTCTTCCGTCAATCCTCTGTGCTTCAACTCTCTTTTTAATATAATTCCTTTTTGACTTAGAAGACTTTTCACTGTATCGGTTGGTTGAGCGCCAACATTCAGCCAATACATTGCTCTGTCTTCCTTAATATCAATTGTAGAAGGATCTGTTAAAGGATTATATAAGCCAATTGCTTCAAGAAATTTTCCATCACGAGGGGATCTAGAATCGGCAGCAACAACTTTATATATCGGTTGTTTTTTCTTTCCAATTCTTCTTAATCTTAACTTAACTGACAAGTTTTTTGAACCTCCAAATATAATACACTATTTTAATTAAATATTTAACTATTTACTAACAATATCATCTGCCTATTTGCAGATTATTCATAAAGGAATTATTAAATCCTTTTTTCGATATTCTGCTCATCATTTTCTGCATTTCGCTAAATTGCTTTATTAAGCGGTTCACATCTTGAATCGTTGTTCCGCTTCCTCTTGCAATTCTTTTACGCCGGCTTCCATTTAAAATCCTTGGATCCGAGCGCTCTTTCAATGTCATAGAACAAATAATTGCTTCAACTTTAATGAAAGCATTATCATCAATTTTCACATTTTTTAGCTGAGAACTAATCCCAGGAATCATTCCCAGCAACGATGTTAAAGAACCCATTTTCTTAATTGCTTTAATTTGCTTAAGAAAATCATCAAAATCAAATTTATTTTTCCTTAATTTTTCTTCAAGCTTTTCGGCTTCAAGTTCATCAAAGTTTTCTTGTGCCTTTTCAACTAAGGAAATTATGTCGCCTTTGCCAAGAATTCTAGAAGCCAAACGATCTGGATAAAATACTTCAAGCGTATTTAGCTTTTCGCCGTTGCTTACAAACTTTATTGGTTTGCCGGTTACTGCACGAACTGATAAAGCAGCGCCGCCTCTTGAGTCGCCATCCAATTTAGTTAGAACAACACCATCATAATTAACACGTTCATTAAATATTTTTGCAGAATTGACTGCATCCTGGCCAATCATCGAATCAACTACAAACAGAGTTTCCGTCGGTTTGATAATTTCTTTTATATCAGCAAGACCTTTTGCTTTTTTCCATGTTTCATATTTTTCTAATTGCTTATCATTAAACCAATAACCGTCAGCCATTTTAAAATTGTCT